>RFOR01000039.1 GCA_009926525.1 Methylophilaceae bacterium | reverse complement strand
TGGTTAAACGTGCACTGGCTGAAAAGCTTCTTATTAACGTGACTGCAGACAATGTGGTGCGTTTATTGCCGCCGCTAGTGATTAATCAAAGTGAATCTGAGCAGCTGGTGGCAATTTTAGCGAAATTAATTAAGCAATTTTTGAGTGAATAATTTTATTAAATTAATGGTTTAAACGTCCAATTTTTTGGTCAACATCATGACAATCAAACACTTCTTACAATTTAACGACTTGAATCTTGACGAGCTTAATCATATTTTTGAGCGCACTCGCTGGATTAAAGAGCAATTTAAAGCCTATCAACAATACTGGCCGCTATCAGACCGAACATTGGTCATGATATTTGAGAAAGCGAGCACCCGTACTCGTTTATCTTTTGAAGCGGGTATGCAGCAATTGGGTGGCTCAGCCATTTATCTGAACACGCGTGATTCACAATTGGGTCGCGGAGAGCCTGTAGAAGATGCTGCGCAAGTTATCTCTCGTATGAGCGACATAGTGATGATTCGTACGTTTGAGCAGGACATTATTGAGCGCTTTGCAGCAAACTCACGAGTGCCAGTGATTAATGGTTTGACCAATGAATATCATCCATGCCAAATTTTAGCGGATATTTTCACATTCATTGAACACCGCGGACCCATCAAGGGTAAAACCGTAGCGTGGATTGGGGATTCAAACAATGTTTGTAATACCTGGTTGCAGGCAGCGGAAGTGCTCGACTTTAATGTGCACGTTTCTACGCCCCCAGGCTACGAAGTAGAGCCTGAACGCGCTAATTTGTATGGAGATAGCCATTACGAAGAGTTTGCCGACCCGATGGAAGCGGCACTTGGTGCTGATTTGGTGACGACAGACGTTTGGACATCGATGGGGTTTGAAGCTGAAAACGAAGAGCGTATGCGTGACTTTGCCGATTGGCAAGTGGATGCAGATATGATGCGTGTGGCAAAAGAAGATGCACTGTTTATGCATTGCTTGCCAGCTCACCGCGGTGAAGAGGTTTCGGCTGATGTGATTGATGGCAAACACTCTGTTGTTTGGGATGAAGCTGAAAACAGATTGCATGTTCAAAAGTCACTAATGGAGTACCTTTTGTTAGGAAAAGTTAAGTAATTATTGAGATTGGGAAAGAAGTAATGAGCGATATTAAAAAAGTAGTGTTGGCGTATTCAGGTGGTCTTGACACTTCAGTGATCTTGAAATGGCTTCAAGATGAATACAAATGTGAAGTGGTGACCTTTACTGCTGACTTAGGTCAGGGTGAAGAGTTGGAGCCAGCACGCGCTAAAGCACAAGCTGCAGGCGTTAAAGAAATTTACATCGATGATGTCCGCGAAGAGTTTGTACGTGACTTTGTATTTCCAATGTTCCGCGCCAATACGGTTTATGAAGGCGAATACTTGCTTGGCACTTCAATCGCACGCCCATTGATTGCTAAACGCTTGATTGAAATTGCGAATGAGACAGGTGCTGATGCTATCTCTCATGGCGCAACTGGTAAAGGTAACGACCAAGTGCGTTTTGAGCTTGGTGCTTATGCGTTGAAACCTAATATTCATATTATTGCCCCATGGCGTGAGTGGGATTTGCTTTCACGTGAGAAGCTTTTAGCTTATGCGGAAAAGCATGGCATTCCAGTTGAGATGAAGCACAAACAAGGAGGTAGCCCGTACAGCATGGATGCTAACTTGTTGCATATCTCTTACGAGGGACGTCATTTAGAAAATCCTGCGGCAGAAGCTGAAGAAGATATGTGGCGCTGGACAGTGTCGCCAGAAAAAGCGCCTGATGCTGCTGAGTATATTGATATTGAATATGTAAACGGCGACCCAGTCGCGCTTGACGGTAAAAAAATGAAAGCCCATGAAATCTTGGCGTATTTGAACAAGGTTGGTGGTAAGCACGGCATAGGTCGTTTGGATTTAGTGGAAAATCGTTATGTGGGCATGAAGTCACGCGGCTGCTACGAAACGCCAGGCGGCACGATATTACTTAAGGCTCACCGTGCAATTGAATCCATCACATTAGACCGCGAAGTGGCGCATTTAAAAGATGATTTGATGCCACGCTACGCTAGTATGATTTATAACGGCTATTGGTGGAGCCCAGAGCGTTTGGCGCTTCAAAGTTTGATTGACCACACACAAAAAACTGTCAATGGTTGGGTGCGCTTAAAACTCTATAAAGGCAATGTCATTGTTGCTGGCCGTGACTCTAAAACGGATTCTTTGTTTGATCCTAATATTGCAACCTTTGAAGATGACAAAGGCGCTTATGATCAAAAAGATGCGGCTGGCTTTATCAAGTTAAATGCATTGAGATTGCGTATTGCAGCAAATTTAAAACAAAAGAAACACTAAACAAAAGAAACACCTATCTAAAAGGAAAATATCATGGCTCAGTTTGATAATGTAAGCGTTAAAAGAAAAGCAAACGTGTATTTCGACGGTAAATGTGTTAGCCATACAGTTTTGTTCCCTAACGGCACACGCAGCACGATAGGTGTGATTTTCCCAAGTTCACTGACATTCAATACACAAGCGCCAGAGTTGATGGAGATTAATCTTGGTGTTTGTAAAGTACTCCTTGCTGGCGAAACGGAATGGAAAACATACAGTGCCGGTGAAAAATTTACTGTGCCAGGCAATTCATCATTTGATATTGAAGTGCTTGAAACACTTGATTACGTCTGTCATTTTGAATAATTAAGAGGTCAATATGCCATCTTTTGATATTACATCTGAAGTTGATATGGTCGCATTGAAAAACGCGATTGATGTGGTTGGTCGTAGCATTACGAATCGCTACGACTTTAAAGGCACAAGCGCTAATGTGGAGCTCAACGAGAAAGACAGCTTGATGACTTTGTTTGGTGATTCTGACTTTCAATTGGATCAAATCAAAGACATTCTATTGCCAGCGATGGAAAAGAAAGAGGCTGATAGTGCAAAGCGTCTTGATCATCAAGATGTTCAGAAGATTTCAGGTAATAAAGTGAAGCAAGTGCTTAAGATTAAAGATGGCATAGATAGTGAACTGGCTAAACGCATTGTTAAGCTGATTAAAGACAGTGGCGTTAAAGTGCAAGCCAGCATTCAAGGGGATACAGTTCGTGTGGTTGGCGCTAAGCGTGATGTATTGCAAGACACCATTGCCCAAGTTAAGAAATCCGTGACCGACTTCCCTTTGCAGTTTGGTAATTTTAGAGATTAATTTTTATATTGTTAGAAGTTGAATGAGCGCAAAAACCCTTTACGATAAGTTGTTTGACTCCCATGTAGTGACCGAAGAAAACGGCACTGCGCTAATTTATATTGACCGTCATTTGGTGCATGAAGTGACCAGTCCGCAAGCTTTTGAAGGCTTGCGTTTGGCGGGTCGCAAGCCATGGCGTAAAGACTCGATCGTGGCGACTGCTGATCACAACACGCCAACTAATGGCTGGGAAAAAGGCTTGGATGGCATTGCTGATCCTATCTCACGAATTCAAATCGAAACGCTTGATAGCAATATCAAAGAGTTCGGCGCTAAAGCATATTTTCCATTTATGGATAAAGGTCAAGGCATTGTGCATGTCATGGGACCAGAGCAGGGCGCAACTTTGCCGGGCATGACAGTGGTATGCGGTGACTCTCACACTAGCACACATGGTGCTTTTGGGGCTTTAGCGCATGGAATCGGCACATCAGAAGTTGAGCACGTCATGGCGACGCAATGTTTAGTGCAGAAAAAGTCTAAATCTATGCTTGTCCGTGTTGATGGCAAGCTTGGTAAAGGTGTGACAGCCAAAGATGTTGCATTGGCGATTATCGGCAAAATTGGTACCGCAGGCGGCACTGGCTATGCGATTGAGTTTGGCGGTAGTGTCATTCGTGCATTGACCATGGAAGGTCGTATGACGCTTTGTAATATGGCGATTGAAGCTGGCGCACGTGCTGGGATGGTGGCTGTTGATGATGCGACGATTAATTACGTAAAAGGTCGTCCTTATGCGCCTAAAGTCGATCAATGGGATGCTGCTGTAGCTTACTGGCGCACCTTGGTGAGCGATGATGCCGCTGAGTTTGATGCAATAGTTGTCTTGAATGGTGATGATATTCAGCCGCAAGTGACTTGGGGAACATCACCTGAAATGGTGGTTGGGATTGATGGCATAGTGCCAGACCCTGCAAGCGAATCTGATGCGACTAAAAAAGGCAGCATGGAGCGTGCTTTGCAATACATGGGCTTGCAAGCCAATACACCAATGAATGAAATTAATATCGATAAAGTATTTATTGGCTCATGCACTAATTCTCGTATTGAAGATTTACGGGCCGCAGCCAGTGTTGCTAAAGGCAAAAAAATTGCTGGAAATGTTAAGTTGGCATTGGTTGTGCCGGGCTCTGGCTTGGTAAAAGCACAAGCCGAAGCGGAAGGCTTAGATCAAATATTTAAAGACGCTGGCTTTGAATGGCGTGAGCCTGGCTGCTCGATGTGCTTGGCGATGAATGCCGACCGTCTAGAGTCAGGAGAGCGCTGCGCATCTACTTCTAACCGCAACTTTGAAGGTCGCCAAGGTTTGGGTGGCAGAACGCATTTGGTGAGCCCTGAGATGGCTGCTGCCGCTGCGATTGCTGGACATTTTGTTGATGTTCGTAGCTTTAATTAAGAGATTGATGATATGCAAGCATTTACCCAATTAAATGGTTTAGTGGTTCCACTCGATAGAGCTAATGTCGATACAGATGCAATTATCCCTAAACAGTTTTTAAAATCCATCAAACGAAGCGGCTTTGGCCCTAATGCCTTTGATGAATGGCGTTATCTGGATCATGGTGAGCCTGGTATGGATAACAGCAAACGCCAAACCAACCCAGATTTTGTGTTGAATCAAGCGCGTTATCAAGGAGCTTCTGTGCTTTTGGCGCGTGAGAATTTTGGCTGTGGCTCTAGCCGTGAACACGCACCTTGGGCACTTGAAGATTATGGATTCCGCGTGATCATTGCGCCTAGTTTCGCTGACATTTTCTTCAATAACTGTTTCAAGAATGGCATGTTGCCTATCGTGCTATCTGCAGATGATGTCGATACTTTATTCAAAGAAACAGAAGCGTCAGAAGGCTATAAGCTCAACATCGATTTGAGCGAACAAAGCATTACTTCGCCAAGTGGTAATTTATATAAGTTTGAAGTGGATGCTTTTCGTAAGCATTGCTTATTGAACGGCTTGGATGATATTGGTTTGACCATGCAACATCAGGATGCGATTAAAGCCTTTGAAGCAAAACATAAAGTCGCTCAGCCTTGGCTTTTTAATTAATTATTATTTTTAGTATTTGTTAGGATTTTAGATGAAGATTGCAGTTCTGCCAGGGGATGGCATTGGCCCAGAGATTGTTGCTCAAGCGGTTAAGGTTTTAAATGCCTTAAACATTGGTCTTGAAATGAAAGAGGCACCAATTGGCGGCGCTGGTTACGAGGTTGCTGGCGATCCACTTCCTGCTGATACTTTAAAGTTAGCTAAAGAGTCTGATGCTGTTTTGCTCGGTGCGGTTGGTGACTGGAAATATGACTCATTACCACGCGATATGCGTCCTGAGCGTGGTTTGTTACGTATTCGTAAAGAACTTAATTTGTTCGCAAATCTTCGCCCTGCATTGCTCTACCCAGAGCTAGCATCAGCGTCTACTTTAAAACCAGAAGTGGTTGCAGGTTTAGATATTATGATTGTACGTGAGTTAACGGGTGATATTTACTTTGGTCAACCCCGCGGCATTTCAACCTTGCCTAATGGCGAGCGCGAGGGTGTTAACACCATGCGCTATTCTGAATCTGAAATCCGCCGTATCGGCCATGTTGCGTTCAGTATCGCAATGAAGCGCAATAAAAAAGTTTGCTCAGTCGATAAAGCAAACGTGCTTGAGACGACTGAGTTATGGCGTCAAGTGATGATTGAAATTTCAAAAGAATATCCAGAAGTTGAATTGAGCCATATGTATGTTGATAACGCAGCGATGCAATTAATTCGCGCGCCTAAGCAATTTGATGTGATGGTAACTGGCAATATCTTCGGTGACATTTTATCTGATGAAGCTTCAATGTTGACAGGCTCTATCGGCATGTTGCCCTCTGCATCTTTAGATGCGAACAATAAAGGTATGTACGA
>RFOR01000038.1 GCA_009926525.1 Methylophilaceae bacterium | reverse complement strand
TCTCGCCGCAAAAGCAATCGCCAACAAGATGCCAGGAAATGCCAAAAATACATCAATGATTTGCATTAAAGTGCGGTCAACCCAACCACCATAGTAGCCGGAAACCAACCCCAGCATAATCCCCAAAGATGCTGTGGTGGTCGTGACTAGCGCCACAACCAATAGTGAGACTTTTGCCCCAGCCAGCAAGCGCGGCAAGATTTCTCGGCCTAAATCATCGAAGCCAAACAAGTGAATAAAAGAAGGTTTGGCCAAAATCAAATCCAAATGAATTTGATTGGGCTGAAAATCAAACAAACTTGCAACAATCGCGGCAAGTATCCAAAAAGCCAATACCCAGACTGACCAATATTTGAGGCTCATGAGGAAAATCTCACGCGCGGGTCTATTTTGGTATAAATCATGTCTGTGGCTAAATTGACCGCCACATAAAGCAGAGCCACCACCAGCACACAAGCTTGCGTCACCGGGTAATCACGCTTTTCAATAGATTCAACCAAAAGGTGCCCAATGCCATCCCAAGAAAATACGGTTTCGGTAATTACAGTACCGGCCAATAAGCTACCCAACTGCAGGCCAAGCACTGTGACAATCGGCAACAGGGCAGCCCGTAAGGCGTGCCTTAAAATCACTGCACGCTCAGTCAATCCCTTCGCTTTTGCTGTTCGTATAAAATCTTCATGCAAAACTTCCAACATGCTAGCACGCGTCATTCTGGTCAAAATTGCCGCCAAGCCAAAACCTAAAGTTAATGCAGGCAAGACAATAGAAGTGCCACTTTCCATGCCACTCACAGGCAACAAACCTAGCCAAAGCGCAAACACCATCATCAGCATCGGCCCCATCCAAAAATGTGGCATCGCAGAAATAGAGAGGCTTAAAAGATTAGTCAACTTATCAGGCCACTGATTTCCCTTAAGTGCTGCAACAATGCCCAAAGGAAGTCCAATCAATACTGCAAAAGATAAAGCCAGCAAAGCCAATTTAGCGGTGGCGGGCAAACGCTCTGCGAGTAAATCAATAATCGGTTTTTTAGAATGAATAGAAACCCCTAAATTGCCATGGGCAAGTTTATTTAGGTAATCGCCAAACTGCACATAAATGGGTTGATCCAAACCCAAATCAGCACGAAGTTGCATACGATCTGCGCTACTTGCGGACTCTCCTAACATAACCTCAACTGGGTCGCCAGGGACGGCATGCACTAACAGGAAAGTGAGTAGGACTGCGCCAAACACAACTGGGATGACCCCCAACAAGCGCGTGATCATGGCTGAATATCAACCTCTACGCCCGCATCGACCATCTCAAACAAAGCAATGATGTCAGCATTATGCATACGTAAACAACCATGTGAGCCAATCACGCCCATCTGATTGCTTTCTGGCGTGCCGTGGATATAAATATAACGCTGCATGGTATCGACATTACCCAAACGATTCACACCAACTTCGGTGCCTGAAAGCCACAAAATACGGGTCAATATCCAATCGCGGTTTGGAAACTCAGCCATGAGTTCTGGGGTGCAAATTTCACCTGTGGGACGTCTACCGACAAAGACACTTCCTGCTGGGACTCCCTCACCTATTTTTGCACGGATGATATGTTTGCCTAGCGGCGTACAACCACTATTCTTTTCACAACCAGGGCCATTGGTGGCGGAAGAAACAAAGTAACGCGCAAGAACTTCATTCTGGGCGTTGAACACAGTCAAAGTTTGCTGAGAAATAGAAACGACAAGACGCATGAAATATAGAAATCGCTTAAAAGATTATCTAAAAGCGATTGTAACAAGCTAAAGAGTTTTTAACAGCCTTAATCTTTTAGTTTGCGGCTGTGACGCCATTCCCAAGGCGGCGTAGGATTGTCATCCGCCCACAAACCAAGTTTGGCTTCTTTAGCGGCTTTTTCTAGCCCATAAAAAAACTCAAAGCCTTTATCGTAATGTCGATACACCCAAGCATTACCTCCGCTTACCATCCAGGCATTGGCATGCACACTATCGCAAGTAACATCGCCCACAGTACGGCCATAGCGATCAGTATTCACCACCGCTACAGTAGCGTGTTTGTTGTAACAAATCTCAGAAAGCCTTTGTTTGCCAACTTGCCCAAACGGCTGCGCTTTCTCAGGGGCATCGATGCCTGCCAAACGAATTTTATGTTGCTGATTGGCATCATCGAGAACCGTCAGGGTGTCACCATCTGCCACACCAACCACGCGACCTGAAATGCTTCCATCTGCTGACGCAATCACAGACACAAGTATCGCAACACCCACCAACACAATCTTGAAGTAGTTATTACCCTTGAGGGCTGGAATTAAACGACGCAATAAATTGGCAGTTTGAGGTTTCATTATAAGCTTCAAAGAGTTGGGCTTTATTTATCTTTTTACTGGCGCAACGTTCCAAATATTCTTAGCATACTCACCAATGGTCCGGTCGCTAGAAAATTTACCGACACGCGCCACATTTAAGATAGCGCGGCGTGACCACTCTTCTTGATCTTGGTAAAGTGCACTTACCGCATCCTGAGTTGCGATATAACTCGCGTAGTCTGCGAACAATAAATAGTGGTCGCCCTTATGTAATAAATTATCAAAAATCGCTTGATAACGATCCGGCTCTGAAACACTAAAGAATCCATTTGCAATCATATCAAGCACTTGTTTAAGTTCGGCATTGCTATTGTAATAATCCCAAGGGTTGTAACCCGCGGCTTTAGTTTGCGCTACTTCATCCGTAGTTAAACCAAAGATAAAGATATTCTCATCGCCCACTTCTTCTTTGATCTCAACGTTAGCGCCGTCTAAAGTACCAATGGTCAATGCACCGTTGAGCGCCATTTTCATGTTGCCTGTGCCCGAAGCCTCTGTACCTGCTGTTGAAATTTGTTCAGACAGATCACTGGCTGGGAACAACAGCTCAGCCGCTGAAACCTCATAGTTAGGATAGAACACCACTTTAAGCTTGTCGCCCACTGCAGGGTCATCATTGATAATAGTCGCCACATCGTTAATGAGTCGAATAATTTGCTTCGCCATCCAATAGCCCGGCGCCGCTTTACCACCAAAAATTACCGTGCGTGGTGTAATGTCTTTAGTCTGACCAAAACGAATGCGGTTATACAAAGTAATCACATGCAAAACGTTGAGCAATTGACGTTTATATTCATGAATCCGTTTAATCTGCACATCGAATAAGCTATGAGGATTGAGTTTTACGCCTGTGAGATCTTCAATTCGGTTTGCCAAACGTACTTTATTTGCAAGCTTCACTTCACGAAAAGCTTTTCTAAATGCTTTATCTTCAGCAAGCGGAGTAATGAGCTTTAGCTTATCCAAATCACGTTGAAAGCCAGTACCAATGGCCTTAGTCAACAAAGCTGTTAAATCCGGGTTACATTGGTTGAGCCAACGACGAGGCGTAATGCCGTTCGTCACATTCACAAACTTACTTGGATAGATTAGGTTAAAGTCAGCGAACAGTGTGGTTTTAAGTAGGTCGCTATGCAGGGCAGCAACCCCATTGACAGTATGACTGCCGACTACAGCCAAATGTGCCATACGAACACGGCGACCATGCGATTCATCAATAATAGAAACACGTCTTAATAAATCAGTATCGCCAGGGAAATGATGGTTTACCATCGCCAAAAACTCGTGGTTAATGCGGTAGATGATTTGGAGATGACGTGGCAAGAGACCGCTAAACAAATCAACTGCCCATGTTTCCAAAGCCTCTGGCATCAGCGTATGGTTCGTGTATGCAAATACCTTACCCACCAAGCTCCAAGCAAAATCCCAATCAAGCTGATGTACATCGACTAACTGATACATCATCTCCGCCACCGCAATAGCAGGATGCGTATCGTTCAACTGAATTGCAATTTTGTCAGGCAGTTTTTTCCAGTCTTTATGCTTGAGCAAGAAACGATGCAGAATATCTTGTATAGAGGCTGAAACAAAAAAATATTGCTGTTTCAAACGTAGCTCGCGACCAGATGCAGAAGCATCATTAGGATAAAGCACTTTTGAAATGCTTTCTGTGATGTTGCGGCTTTCCACTGCTCGCTCGTAATTGCCTTCGTTAAAGTGACGCAAATCAAATTCTTTAGCGGCTTTAGCAGACCACAAACGTAAATTATTGACCGTTTGTGTGTCGTAACCAGGGATAGGCACATCGTATGCCATTGCAACCACATGTTCAGCATCCACCCAGTGATGCTTTATCCCTTTTTCAGTTTCAAACTCGACCACATTCCCAAAAAATTGCACTGTATAAGTGCTCTCAGGACGTTGAAACTCCCAAATATTTCCATATCGCAACCAGTTGTCAGGATTTTCAATTTGCTGACCTTGATTAATAGACTGCTTAAACATGCCGTACTCATACCGAATACCATAGCCTGTGCCAGGAATATCCATGGTTGCCATCGAATCTAAGAAACATGCCGCTAAGCGCCCCAAACCGCCATTGCCGAGAGCAGCATCTGGCTCCATCTCCGCCACATTTTCCATCTTGTGGCCCAGCGCATTCAACCCTGCACGCACTTCAGGCGCCACGCCCAAATTCAGTGCAGCATTAGACAACATGCGTCCAATCAAAAACTCAAGTGAGAGATAGTAAACACGTTTAGGATCTTGTTCCGCATAAGCCTCAACCGTCTTAACCCAGCGATCAATCACATGATCACGAACTGTATAGGCCGTGGTTGAATACCAATCACGCGGCGTTGCCACCTCATCCGTTTTAAAAAGTGAATACACCAAATGGTTTTTCAAAGCTTGTTTGGCAGGAGTTTTCACATTAGTCACGCTTGATACTTCGCCTTTAGCCTTCGTTACACGTGGGGTTTTTGTGGCTGATGGGGGTTTTGGAGTGGTCATTGTTCAATTCTTTAGGTGATATTGCATTAAGTAGAATGCGGTATCGATTTAAGTTAATCTAAACTTTAATTCTATACTGCAATTTTACCCTAGCAAAAAGCAAGCCTGTGTGATGTTTGGATTTATTTTTTATGTCACTAATAACAAATAAAGCCCTCAAGGCAGTCTCGCCGAGAGGGCTTTTAGAGTAACTTTAATTAGCTAATCAATAAGCTATTCATGCGTTTTACAAAGCTTGCAGGATCATTCAATTGACCGCCCTCAGCCAATAAAGCCTGGTCGAATAAAAGATGTGCTAAATCATTAAATTTGACATCATCTTTTTCAGCTTTCAAACGTTCAACCAAACCGTGCGCTGGATTAATTTCTAGCGTTGGTTTGCTTTCAGGTGTTTTTTGGCCTGCCGCTTTAAGCATACGCTCCAAGTTGCCTGATAAATCATTTTCACCTGCCACCAAACAAGCAGGGGAATCAGTTAATCGGTGCGTGACGCGCACTTCTTTCACTTGCTCACCCAATGTTGCTTTAACCTTCTCAATCAGCTCTTTAGCACTATCTTCCACGTGTTTCTTGGCTTCTTTTTCTGCTTCATCTTCCAACTTACCCAAATCCAAGTCGCCTTTAGCGATAGACTGTAATTTCTTCCCATCAAATTCAGTTAAGCCACCCAACATCCATTCATCCACTCGGTCTGAAAGTAGCAATACTTCGATGCCTTTCTTACGGAAAATTTCCAAATGTGGACTATGTTGCGCGGCCGCAAAGCTATCTGCCGTGATGTAATAAATCGCTTCCTGGCCTTCTTTCATGCGAGTGATGTAGTCTTTAAATCCAACTACTTGTGCTTCAGTGTCCAAATTGGTTGATGCAAAGCGGAGCAAGCCTGCGATTTTTTCTTTGTTAGCAAAATCTTCACCTGGACCTTCTTTTAGCACGCGGCCAAACTCACCCCAGAATGCTTGATATTGCTCCGCTTTGTTTTCAGCCAAGTCTTCGAGCAAGCCTAGGACTTTTTTCACTGAAGCGGCTTTAATCGCATCAATATCTTTAGAGTGTTGCAAGATTTCACGTGAGACATTAAGCGGCAAATCAGCAGAATCAATCACCCCGCGTACAAAGCGTAGATACTGGGGCATTAACTTCTCAGCATCCTCCAAAATAAATACGCGTTTCACATAAAGCTTAATGCCCTGGCTACGCTCACGGTCGTACAAATCAAACGGCGCTTTGCTTGGCACATAAAGCAAAGAAATATATTCCTGATTGCCCTCTACGCGGTTGTGGCTCCAAGCCAGTGGGTTCTCAAAGTCATGCGAAACATGCTTATAAAAGTCTTGATACTCCTCCTCTGTGATGTCGTTTTTTCCACGCGCCCACAATGCAGAGGCTTTGTTCACGGTTTCATCTTCATCCGTTGGCACTTGCTCGCCGTCTTTCCATTCAGATGCCTTCATCACAATTGGCAAAGTGATGTGGTCTGAGTATTTACGGATGATGGATTTAAGTTTCCAATCATTAAGGAACTCATCTTCGCCTTCCCGCAAATGCAAGACAATTTCAG
>RFOR01000037.1 GCA_009926525.1 Methylophilaceae bacterium | reverse complement strand
ATATGGTTTAGAATAAGTCTTTTGGATTTTAGAGCATCTCGCCATGAATGAGTTAGGTTTTATTGACGTTAGCCCAATTGCATTAGTGCAAATCGTTGCGGCATATATTCTTGGGTCTATCGCATTTGGGATTTTAATCAGCAAACTTTTTGGCTTGCCTGACCCGCGGACTGTTGGTTCTGGAAACCCTGGCGCAACCAATGTGCTGCGTAGTGGAAAGAAATCAGCGGCTGCGTTGACATTGCTAGGTGATGCTTTTAAAGGTTGGTTTCCAGTTTGGTTTGTGATGCAACCAGATGGCGGGTTGATGTGGGTGACCAGTGCTGTAGCGATAGCTGTTTTTTTGGGGCATTTATACCCGGTGTTTTATAAGTTCAAAGGCGGTAAGGGTGTGGCAACGGCTTTGGGGGTTTTGCTAGCGATTTCACCCTGGCTCGCGCTTCTGACGATGCTCACTTGGGTGTTGGTATTCGCGGCCACTAAGTTTTCATCATTGGCAGCCATTGTGGCCTCACTATTGTTGCCTATTTATGCTGGCTCATTAAATTGGTTTGAGGCGTATCGTGACTATGAGATTGTTTTTGTGTTCTTGGCGGTGATGTTGGTTTGGCGACATAGAACCAACATCCAAAAACTGCTCAATGGTACGGAGTCAGGTTTTGGTAAGAAGTAATATTTAAGCTATTGCGGTTTTTGTAACTCGGCTAAATCCCAGCGCGGACGGACAGTAAAGCTATGTTTTAGCTTATTCCCTTTAAGTGCCTTTAATCTCATCGCCCCAGCAAATGCAATCATCGCACCGTTATCGGTGCAGAACTCCAGACGTGGATAGTGAACATGGCAAAGTTTACGTTTGGTTGCGAAATTAAGTTGCTCGCGTAGACGCTTGTTTGCACCAACGCCGCCAGAAACAATCAAATTATCAAGCCCTGTTTGACGTAATGCTGACATGCATTTGGTTGTAAGAATTTCAGTAACAGCCTCTTGGAATTCATAGGCAATATCAGCCTTGGTTTGCAAATCACTATCGTTTTGATTGGCTAGCGCTTGATTTGCTAATGTAAGCACCGCAGTTTTTAAGCCGCTAAAGCTGAAATTTAAGTCGCCGCTATTGAGCATTGGTCGTGGTAATTTGAATCGACCTTTTTTACCTAGATTTGCTAATTTTGATACAGCGGGGCCGCCAGGATAATCAAGACCAAGTAGTTTTGCGGTCTTATCAAAAGCTTCGCCTGCAGCATCATCTAATGTGTCGCCTAGCAGTTCGTATTCCCCAATGCCCGTTACCTTCATGAGTTGTGTATGACCACCAGAAACAAGCAAGGCAACGAATGGGAATTTTGGTGGATTTTCCTCAAGCAAAGGCGCAAGTAAGTGGCCCTCCAAATGATGTACCCCGATTGTTGGGAGATTAAGGGTAAAAGCCAAAGACTCTGCAATACAAGTGCCGACTAATAATGCACCAGAAAGCCCCGGGCCTTGAGTGTACGCAATGCCATCAATGTCTGTTAGTTCTAGATCGGCGTCGTTTAATACTTTTTGAATAAGTGGTAAAGCACGTCTAATATGGTCACGCGACGCAAGCTCTGGTACCACGCCGCCGTACTCTGAATGCATTTCAATTTGTGAATGGAGCGCATGAGCAAGCAAACCGCGTCCAGTATCATAAAGTGCGATACCAGTTTCATCGCAAGAAGATTCAATTCCTAAAACAAGCATATTTGAGCGTTATCTGAATGTTGATGCGTTTTTGGACGCAAAGTGTTTGATAAATTGTAGTTTACCCGATAGAATAGCAAACTTTTCCGCAATTTCGACCAAAATTTAAGTAGAGAGAGTTCTATGTCTAGTGTACGTGTAAAAGAGAATGAGCCGTTTGACGTTGCGCTTCGTCGCTTCAAACGCATTATTGAAAAAACTGGTTTGTTGACAGATTTGCGTGCTCGCGAATTTTACGAAAAACCAACATGGGAACGCAAACGCAAAGCTGCAGCTGCTGTTAAACGTCACTATCGTCGTATTCGTAACCAAACTTTGGCACCAAAACTTTACTAATATTTTATTGGTAGAAGTTTGTGGTTGTAAGTTTGTCGTTAGTTAATTAAGAATTTCGAGGTTGTTGTGTCACTAAAAGCGCGTATCACCGAAGATATGAAAAATGCAATGCGCGCTAAAGATAGTGTGCGTTTAGGTGCTATTCGTTTATTGCAATCAGCTATTAAGCAACGCGAAGTCGATGAGCGTATTGAGCTTGATGATATGCAAGTGATCGAAGCGATCGAAAAGATGCTGAAACAACGTCGTGATTCCATTTCTCAATATGAAGCAGCAAATCGCCATGATTTAGCTGATATTGAAAAATTTGAAGTGACCGTTTTGCAAGAGTACTTGCCGCAAGCGTTGACCGATGATGAAGTCGGCGCGATTTTGGAACAAGTCATTGCTGAAACTGGCGCTGCAGGCATCAAGGACATGAGTAAAGTGATGGCGGCGGTCAAACCGCTGGTGGTTGGGCGTGCCGATATGGGAAAAATATCGGGCTTGATTAAAACAAGGCTCAGCGCATAATTTCACGGTATTCAGATTATGTAAAAAAATGAAAAAAGGAGCGATGAGCTCCTTTTTTGTTTTGTTTGGCAATGCGTTATGATGTTTTCTGAAGTGAAACTTTTAAGCCTCAACCCTCAACGATTTTGATACGATAAGCCTAAGAACATGATTCCAGAAAGCTTTATCCAAGAACTCATTAATCGCGTTGATATCTATGACGTGATTAACAAAAGTGTTCCGCTCAAAAAGGCGGGGGCGAATTACTCTGCCTGCTGCCCGTTTCACAATGAAAAATCCCCCTCTTTTACGGTAAGTCCTACAAAGCAGTTCTATCATTGTTTTGGTTGCGGTGCGCATGGCACATCGATTGGCTTTTTGATGGAATACCAAGGCTTGAGTTTTGTTGAGGCGGTACAAGAGCTCGCTAAAATTGCAGGCATGATTGTGCCGCAGGAAACCCGTGATACCGATAAGCCGCAACAAAAGGTTATTCCTGGCATGCAGGAAGCGCTTCAAACAGCGCTTAATTATTATCGTGCCGAATTAAAAAAATCCCCACGGGCTATCGAGTATCTAAAAGGTCGAGGCTTGAGTGGGCAGGTTGCTGCAAACTTTCAGGTGGGTTATGCGCCTGCTGGCTGGCAAAACTTACAATCAGTCTTTCCTCAATACGAGAGTGAAGTGCTAGAAACGATAGGTCTTGTGGTGAAGAATGAGCAAGGTAAACGTTACGACCGTTTTCGCGACCGCATCATGTTCCCCATTCACGACCAAAAAGGCCAAGTCATAGGTTTTGGTGGTCGAGTAATCAATCCGGAAGATACTCCTAAATATTACAACTCTCCTGAAACACCTTTGTTTCAAAAAGGCAATGAGCTTTACGGGCTCTTTATGGCACGTCGAGCCATGCGTGATGTGGGGCGCGCTTTAGTAGTTGAAGGCTATATGGACGTGGTGGCATTGGCGCAATATGGGATTGAATATGCAGTAGCAGCTTTAGGAACAGCGACGACGCCATTTCATATTGCTAAGTTAATGCGCCAGACCGACGAAATTGTCTTTTGCTTTGATGGCGACAATGCTGGCCTAAAGGCGGCATGGCGAGCAGCGATGAATGCATTGCCGGCACTCAAGGATGGCTTAAAACTTAGCTTCTTATTTTTACCATCTGAACATGACCCTGACAGTTTTGTGCGTGAGTTTGGAAAAGAGGCCTTTGAAGCCGAGATGAAATCTGCATTGCCTCTTTCGCAATACATTATTCAGCATTTAAGTGCAGATAATCCATTGCAGTCACAAGAAGACAAAGTGCGCTTTTTAAATGAGGCGGAACCAATTTTGCAACAAATTCAAGCACCTCGCTCGCGCTTGTTTTTGAGTAAGCGAGTTGCTGAACTGGCTGGTATATCGCAGGATGAAATGCAGGGCATGTTGAAGCTACCCACTATTCAGCGGCAGCAACAAGCAAGACCAAAACAAACGCGAACGCCTGTTTCTATTCAGCGTCGTTTTTTACTGATGATGTTAATGCGGCCTGACTTGGTAATGGCGCAAGATTCTTCATTAGTAAAAGGCGATACAGAAGAAGATAAGATGTTGCGTGCAGGAATTGATGCGGCAATTTTATATCCAAGTTCCAAGCCAGCCGCAATTTTGCACCATATGCAGGACAAGGCTGATCCGAAATTAATGCGCGAAGTGGAGCGTGAATTGCAATTATTGGATGAAAGTTTGGATATTGCTCTTGAAATAAGTGGTGCGAGGACGCAACTAATGGAGATGCAACAACAACGTGCGCACAGTCATTTGTTCGATAAGATTAAAGAAAAAAGTTTAAGCGAGCTGACAGAAGAAGAGCGTGCTTTGCTTCGCGGTTTGGGTAATTCACAGAAAAATAGCTTGTAATTTTGAGGTATAATATCGGGTTTTCCATCACCAGTTCATGTTTACAGGCATGGTTATAGGATAGAGGTTACGCATGGCAAAAGATAAAGATCAGCAAAACGAACAAAACATTGATAAAAGCGAAGAGCAAGCGGTTGATGGCCGCACGCGTCTTAAATTACTGATCGTTCTTGGTAAGGAGCGCGGCTACCTCACGTATGCTGAAATCAATGACCATTTACCAGATGATGTTCAAGACTCTGAACAAATAGATGGCATCATTGGCATGATCAATGACATGGGCATTCAGGTATACGAAGAAGCGCCTGATGCTGAAGTCTTGTTAATGTCTGATGCGCCAGCAGCAGTTGCTGATGAGGACGCGGTTGAAGAAGCCGAACAAGCGCTAGCGACAGTTGACTCTGAGTTCGGTCGTACTACTGACCCTGTGCGTATGTATATGCGTGAGATGGGTACTGTGGACTTACTCACTCGTGAAGGTGAAATTGAAATTGCTAAGCGTATCGAGGATGGCCTAAAACATATGGTGCAAGCGATTGCTGCTTGCCCAACAACGATTGCAGAACTATTGGCAATGGTTGATAAAGTCGAAGCTGATGAACTTAGCGTTGATGACTTAGTGGATGGTTTGATCGACTCAGATGTTGGCATGGATAACGTAATGCCTGCCGCAAGCGAAGAAGAAGAGCCAGAGCTTGATGAAGAGGAAGAAGAGGATGATGATGGCGCAAAAGCTGCTGCTATCTCTGCTGAGGCCTTAGCTAAGCTTAAAGAGGAAGTATTGGTTCGTTTTGCTGTTATCCGCGAATCAAACAAAAAAATGACAGTTATTCTTGAAAGCAAAGGCTCTCAAGATCCTGAATATCAAGCATTGCAAGCAGCGATTTTGGAAGAGCTGACCGCGTTCCGTTTCTCAGCGAAACAAGTGGAAGCGCTATGTGGTCAAGTGCGTGACATGGTGGAAAGAGTCCGTGGTCATGAACGTAAAATTATGGAATTCTGCGTTGATAAATCTGGCATGCCACGCCAGCATTTCATTAAATCATTCCCTGGTAACGAATGTGAGTTGACATGGCTTGCTGGTGAACTGGCTGTTGATAAGCCTTATGTTGAAAAGTTGGAGCGCTTCAAACACTCTATCGTTGACCAACAACAACGCTTACTTGATTTGCAAGCTGACGTTGGTTTGCCAATCAAAGAGTTGAAAGACATCAACAAGCAAATGACCACAGGTGAAGCCCGTGCTCGCCGTGCTAAACGTGAAATGATTGAAGCTAACTTGCGCTTAGTGATTTCGATTGCGAAGAAATATACCAACCGTGGTTTGCAATTCTTGGACTTAATTCAAGAGGGCAATATCGGCTTGATGAAAGCAGTGGATAAGTTCGAATATCGACGTGGTTACAAGTTCTCCACCTATGCTACATGGTGGATTCGTCAAGCGATCACTCGTTCAATTGCTGACCAAGCACGTACCATTCGTATTCCTGTGCATATGATTGAAACGATTAACAAGATGAATCGTATTAGTCGTCAGATCTTGCAAGAGACGGGGTTAGAGCCAGACCCAGCAACGCTTGCTGAGAAAATGGAAATGCCAGAAGATAAGATTCGCAAGATTCTTAAAATCAGCAAAGAACCGATCTCAATGGAAACGCCAATTGGAGATGATGATGATTCTCATTTGGGCGACTTTATTGAAGATAACACCACCCTTGCGCCAGTGGATGCAGCAGTTTATGCAAGCTTGCGTGATGCAACTAGTGAAGTCTTGGAGTCACTCACACCGCGTGAAGCAAAAGTGTTGCGTATGCGTTTTGGGATTGAAATGAATACGGATCACACGCTTGAAGAGGTAGGTAAACAGTTCGATGTCACACGTGAGCGTATTCGTCAGATTGAAGCGAAGGCGCTTCGTAAATTGCGCCATCCAACTCGTTCAGAACGCCTACGTAGCTTCTTAGAAACTGGTCAAGACTAGGCGTTGCCTATTTCGGCCCCTTAGCTCATGCTTGGTTAGAGCAGCGGACTCATAATC
>RFOR01000036.1 GCA_009926525.1 Methylophilaceae bacterium | reverse complement strand
TACTGCAAAGCGGGTGACGCCATCATTGGTGCTTGAAATCCAACTGGGCTTCTTCCGCTTTTTCGAAGGTTGCATATTCCCAAGCTTCGTTATCAGCCATCAATGCGCGAAGCAGTTGATTATTCAGCGCGTGTCCAGATTTATGTGCAGTGAAAGCACAAAGTAACGGATGGCCAAGCACATACAAATCGCCTATCGCGTCTAAAGTTTTGTGTTTCACGAACTCGTCGTCATAACGCAAGCCATCGTTGTTCAAAATGCGGTACTCATCTAAAACGATAGCATTGTCTAAACTTCCACCGCGCGCCAAACCCATAGAACGCAAGGCTTCTACTTCATGCATAAACCCAAAAGTACGCGCACGGCTTACTTCTTTGATGTAAGAGTTATCAGCAAAATCTATTTTTACGTTATTACCAGTGTGCTCAAAAACTGGGTGGGCAAAGTCAATGGTAAAGTCAACTTTAAAACCAAAGTAAGGATCGAATCTTACCCATTTATCGCCATCATGTACTTCAACTGTCTTTTTAACGCGGATAAATTTCTTGGCTGCGGCTTGTTCAACAATTCCCGCTTGCTGAAGTAAGAATACGAATGGGCCTGAGCTACCATCCATAATTGGCACTTCACCAGCGGACAATTCAACGTATATATTATCAATCCCTAGGCCAGCTAGCGCGGACAATAAATGCTCGACAGTTGCAACGCGCACTCCTTCGTGTTCCAAGGCTGAACACATTCGGGTATCGCATACATATTGAGGTTGCACTTTGATTTCCGCTGAGTCGGGCAGATCGACACGACGAAAAACAATACCAGTATCAGGCGCTGCAGGAAGTAAAGTCATTTTGACCTTATCGCCTGTATGCAAGCCCACACCAGTGGCACTAATTGATTTTTTAAGGGTGCGCTGTTTCAGCATATTTACTTTTCTAATCTCACCTTAATCTAACCTAAAAAATCGTTTTATGGTTAATTAACAAAAAACCATCTCAATAACGACTAACTGTCCTGCTAAAAGCATAGCATAATTGCCGCGCTCACTCATTAACGAGCGCCATTTCTAAAGCTGCACCAGCGATTAAACTGACAGACTAATTACTTTAATTAATCAGCTTGTTTACGTAAAAATGCTGGGATGTCATATTCTTCAATGCCATCTTTCTTCATCGCATCTACTTGGGCACGACGACCGCTATTTTGTGTAAACACAGCAGGCTCGTCATCGTCCATGTAGCCAACATTGCCTGCACCAGTGAAGATTGGTTGGTTAGTTGTACCATCACGCACTACTGGAGTTGTCATTACTAGTTTTGGTTTTTGTTGAGCACTAACACCATTCAACCCTGTTGCAACCATCGTTACACGTAAGCCATCACCCATGCTTTCATCAAACACATTACCTACAATCACTGTTGCTTCATCCGCGGTGAATGAACGAATTGTGTTCATCACATCGTAATATTCTTTCATTTTGAAAGAATGACTTGCAGTAATGTTCACTAAAACACCGCGTGCATTCGCCAAGTTAACGTTCTCAAGCAATGGGCTTGCGACTGCTTGCTCAGCAGCCAATACTGCACGATCTGGACCTGTTGCTACTGCAGAACCCATCATTGCCATGCCCATTTCAGACATCACTGTGCGTACGTCAGCAAAGTCGACGTTCACCAAACCTGGGCAATTAATGATTTCTGCAATGCCTGAAACTGCGTTATGAAGCACATCGTTCGCTGCTTTGAATGCATCGGTAAATGTCACATCATCGCCCAACACTTCCATTAATTTGTCATTAGGAATAATGATAAGAGAGTCAACGTGCTTAGATAGTTCTTCCAAACCATCTGTTGCCACTTTGCCGCGCTTACCTTCAAAAGCGAAAGGTTTAGTGACCACTGCAACAGTCAAAATACCCATTTCTTTCGCAACTTCAGCAACAATAGGTGCTGCACCAGTGCCTGTACCACCACCCATACCTGCTGTGATGAATAACATATCAGCGCCATCAATCACTTCAGCGATACGGTCACGGTCTTCTAAAGCAGCTTCGCGACCAATTTCTGGTTTAGCACCAGCACCCAAGCCTTTAGTAATGTCCATACCAATTTGCAGCACCGTCTTCGCTTGGCTCTTTTTCAGCGCCTGCATGTCGGTGTTAGCGCAAATAAATTCAACGCCCCCAACATTTTTCGCAATCATGTGCTCGACCGCGTTACCGCCGCAGCCACCAACACCAATCACCTTAATGACGGCTTCTTGATTTTCGTTATCCATAATTTCAAACATTGTATTTCTCCTTGAGATCTGCCTAAACTAAATTACTTCTGCCTTTATTACCTTTACTACCACTACTTACTACTAAAAATTACCTTGGAACCAACTTTTCATTCGTTCCAAAATTCGACCGAATGAATTTGCATCTAAACCTACTTGAATCTGTTGTGCGACCTGACGTTTACCAATCAACAATAAGCCAACCCCAGTTGCATAACGTGGATTACTGACCACTTCAGACAAACCACCTACGTATCTTGGCAAGCCCAGACGAACTGGCATATGGAAAATCTCCTCGCCCAACTCGACCATGCCTTTCATCATTGCTGAACCGCCAGTAATGACGATGCCTGAAGCAATCATTTCTTCCAGTCCACTTCGGCGTAACTCAGCCAATACGAATTCATATAACTCAACCACACGAGGCTCAATCACTTCAGCCAAGGTTTGTACAGAAAGTTGGCGGCCTTCACGTCCATCCGTGCCTTGTACCTCAACCACTTCACGTGGATCTGCCAATTGGCGGAGAGCGCACCCGTGTTTAATCTTGATGTCTTCAGCGGATTGCGTTGGCGTTCTTAATGCCACTGCAACGTCATTAGTGATTTGGTCCCCAGCAATAGGAATCACTGCTGTATGACGAATCGCACCTTGCTTAAACACAGCGATATCTGTCGTACCGCCGCCGATGTCAACCAAGCAAACGCCTAATTCCTTTTCATCTTCAGTCAGCACCGCTTCACTTGATGCTAGTGGCTGAAGAATCAAATCTGTTACTTCCAAACCGCAACGTTTGATACTTTTTACGATGTTTTGTGCGGCAGCTACAGCACCAGTCACAATGTGGACCTTCACTTCTAGTTTCATGCCGCTCATGCCAAGAGGTTCGCGCACGTCTTCTTGACCATCAATGATGTATTCCTGCGTGAGAATATGAAGAATCTGTTGGTCTGAAGGCAAGGCAATCGCTTGCGCAGTTTCAATCACGCGCGCCACATCAGCCTGAGTCACTTCTGCATCTTTAATCTTCACCATGCCACGCGCATTGATACTTTGCACATGACTACCAGCAATCCCTGTAAACACATTTTTAATAGTGCAATCAGCCATCAGCTCGGCTTCTTCAATCGCACGCTGAATGGCATTCACAGTGGAGTCGATGTTAATCACCACACCTTTTTTGAGGCCGCGTGAAACGTGTTGCCCAAGGCCAATCACATTCATACTTCCATCGGCCATCAGTTCCGCAACGATTGCGACCACTTTAGATGTACCAATATCTAAGCCAATAATGAGGTTTTTCTCTTCTTTAGCTCTACTCATCGTGTTTCTCCACTTTTCTTAATTCAGTTCTGTTCATGCTGGTTAATGATTAATCTTGCTTAAACTATGCCTTAGTCTTTTTCACATCTATTTTCTTTACATCAGGCCTCTTAATATCTTTCTTGCTTTGTTGTTTTTTAGCTGGTGCTTTTTTACCGGCATCTTTTTTGACTAACTCATTCTTACCGTTATTTGCCTTAGGCTCTTTCGGTTCTGTCACCACTGCCACTGGCTTAAAAGCTGCTAATGCCATTGGACTGCGCACAGCAAATCCACTTGGATAACGTAAGTCCACATATTTCAAATCACCCTTTAAGCCTGCATAAGTCTTGCTATAAACCTGCATAAACCTCGCTAAACGCATATCCATTTTTTCGCGACCGAGTGAAATCACCATGCCGGTATTGGTCGTCACCTGCCAAGAACGTCTTGGCGTCAAAGTCACTTCCGTTAATTTCATTTTCATTGGCAAAATTAACTCGCCAAACTCACCATAATGCTGGGCCACTTCTTTTACACCATCGCCAGGGCCATAAAACACCGGCAAATCTGCATCTGAAGCACCATGAAAAATCTCGCCATGCGTATTCACCAACGCAATATTTCCCCAACGCGCCAAGGCTTGATGCTCTTCAATTCCAACTTCCAACCGATTTGGCCAACGCCTTCTAACACTGACTGTTCTAGCCCACGGCAGCTTCTCAAAAGCCTGACGCGTCCTCACTAAATTCACAGTAAAAAAGTTGCCTTGCAAATAACGGCTAGCAATCAACTTCACTTGCTCTCGAGTGACATGTTTCAGGTCACCCTCCACTCTTACTTCGTTGAGTGGGAATATCGGCAAATGCACTACGACATAAAGCGTACCGTACATAAACAATATGAATGCAAATGCAAACAGTGCGTTTGCAGTCCAATTCAGAATGTTAGGTTTATCCCACACGTGTTTTAGCTCCGTGTTGTGTAATTGCCAGAGTCAAAATTCGTTTTACTAAATCTGCAAAAGGAATACCTGCAGCTTTTGCTGCGATCGGAACTAAACTGTGGTCCGTCATGCCTGGGCTGGTATTCACTTCCAAAAAGTAATGTGTTCCAGCTTCATCCATCAAGAAATCCACTCGTCCCCAGCCTGTGCCACCAATCGCTTTAAATGCCTGCAAAGCTTCTGCTTGTATCTTGGCTTCTTGCGCTGAGGTTAAACCACAAGGACATAAATACTGCGTGTCGTCTCGTAAATACTTTGCTTCAAAATCGTAAAATTCATTGGCTGGCACGATACGTACAATCGGCAATACTTGATCGCCTAAAATGCCTACTGTGAACTCTCCACCGCCCACAAACTGCTCTGCAATTACCAGCGGATCAGATTTAGCAGCTAACTCATAAGCCGCTTTCAATCCACCTACTGTTTTAACTTTGCTAATACCAATGCTTGAGCCTTCGTTGGCTGGTTTTACAAACAATGGCAAACCGAGTCTTTTCTCAATTGCAGAAAAATCAGAATCCGCACTCACTACTTCAAATGCTGGCGTGATTACACCCGCTGCATGCCAAATTAACTTAGTGCGCCATTTGTTCATGCCAATGGCTGAAGCCATTACTCCAGAGCCTGTGTATGGAATGCCGAACAACTCCAAAGCGCCTTGCATGGTGCCGTCTTCACCAAAGCGACCATGCAGCGAAATAAAAGCCGCATCATATTGTTCCAAGTCATGTAATGGGCGAGTCGCTGGGTCAAATGCTTCCGCATCTATTCCTTGCCCTTGCAAAGCGGCTAAAACGGCCGAGCCGCTCTTTAGCGAAACGTCACGCTCGCCTGATTTTCCGCCCAATAAAACCGCTACTTTTCCAAATGAATTACTCATGCTTTCTCACTCAATCTATCGCCCAACAAATGCACCTCTTGATGGAGGCTAATTCCAAATTTTTCTTTTACTGTCTCGCGCATCAGCAGAATTAACTGCTCAATATCTTCCGCGCTTGCATCGCCCAAATTCACAATAAAATTGGCATGCTTTTCCGAAACTTGTGCGCCACCAATTTTGTGGCCTTTTAAGCCGCAAGCTTCAATTAAGCGTGCCGCATAATCACCTTCTGGATTACGGAAGGTTGAACCCGCATTTGGCAAATTAAGTGGCTGCGTTGCTAATCTTTTGGCGAGCAGAGCTTTGATTTTTTGCTCAGACTCCTCAACATCGCCCGCAGGCAACTCAAACCAAGCACCTACAAACCATTCTTTAGCCACTGGCATTGCCACATGGCGATAGGTCGCTACGAACTCAGTCGCATTACGTTCATGCACCATGCCTTTTGCGTCAATCGTCAGGACGCGCTTTACGCTGTCCCAAGTTTGACCGCCATGACATCCTGCATTCATCGCCAAAGCGCCACCCACAGTGCCAGGAATACCAGCCCAAAACTCGCCACCTTGTTTCGCTTGTTTGGCAGTAAATCTAGCCAACTTTGCACAAGTAACACCAGCATCGGCATAAACCAAATTGCCTTCCATTTGCAAGGTATTAAGCGCGTTGTGAATCACCACCACCGTGCCGCGAACCCCAGCATCTCTTACTAGTAAATTCGAACCTAACCCCACAAAGTGCACTGGCTCATTGGCATCCAAACTTTGCAAGAAGGTACTTAAATCATCCAGGCCCGCAGGAATATATAAACGATCTGCCTTGCCGCCCACGCGCCAGCTGTTGTAACGAGTCATAGTCTCATTCAACAACAAACTTCCTTGTGCTTGGGCTTGTGCCATCACTTGCATAAATCCCTTGTTAAGCTTGCAACTTGGCCAATCGAGCCAGCACCCATGACAATGACCACATCGCCGTCTTGCACTGTATTCACAATCGCTTGCGGCAATTCAGCCGTTGTTTCTACAAATAACGGCTCCACCTTGCCAGCCACACGCACTGCGCGGACTAATGAGCGGCCATCTGCCGCGACGATTGGCGCTTCACCGGCCGAATAAACCTCTGTAAGTAATACGGCATCTGCGCTTGAAAGGACTTTTACAAAGTCTTCAAAGCAATCACGCGTTCTGGTGTAACGGTGTGGCTGAAAAGCGAGCACCAAACGTCGATTAGG
>RFOR01000035.1 GCA_009926525.1 Methylophilaceae bacterium | reverse complement strand
AAGTCGATTGAGACATCCAAGCCGGCGGAGCTAGGTAAAGCCAAAAAGTCAGGAGGCTATTATTTAGATGATGGCCCAGGAGACAATCCGCCTGCCAATATAGATGCGATTCCTGACGCTGTGCCGCGCGTTGAGCCTTTGCTCGCGCGGGCTAATAAACCTTACATTGCGCTTGGTAACAGCTATACGCCCATGACCGAATTTCAGCCTTATAAAAAGCGCGGAGTTGCCTCTTGGTACGGTAAGCGATATCACGGGCAAAAAACCTCAGCTGGTGAAGTGTATGACATGTACGGCATGACTGGCGCGCATACTATTTTGCCGCTTCCCAGCTATGTGCGGGTGACTAACCCTGAAAATCAAAAATCAGTCATCGTGCGCATTAATGACCGCGGACCTTTTCATAGCGATCGACTTATTGATTTGTCTTATGCAGCCTCATATAAGCTGGGCTTGGCGGGAAAGGGAAGCGGTATTGTCGATGTTGAAGCAATTGATGCTAGAAAATATGTTCAGAATCCGCCGGCAGCCTTAGCGGAAAAAACAGTGACGTCAATTGAATCCGCATCCGTGATTGTTGAGCCATTAAAAACAGCAGATGTGCCAGCAGCAAAAGCGATCAAAAATACCCCTGCGCAAGTAAGTAATGCAGAAAAATCAACCCCACCAGCAGTGCCAGGGACGTTTGTTCAAGTTGGTGCATTTAAGTCTGCGAGTAACGCTGATCTGTTGTCTAGAAAAATCACGGAGCAAAATTTAGTTGAAAATATACCCGTGAATAGCTGGTACAATCAGGGCATATACCGCGTCCGTATTGGGCCTTACGCCAATCGTACCGAGGCTGAGCTGGCTGCTGCAAGAGTCAAAAAGGCTTTGGGCATGAATACCTACATTATTGATCAACCTTAAATTTAATAAAGAAACTTTCATCAAAATCCTATGAATTACCTCATCTCACTTTTTGTATTAATGTTCAGTTTATTTGTTGGCAACACTTATGCTGAAGTTGCGCCGCCACCTGAATTAGCCGTTAAGGCATATTTGCTTAAAGACTTTAATAGCAATCTCGTGCTTGCTGAACAAAATAGTCAAAACCGTGTTGAGCCAGCTTCGCTTACTAAATTGATGACGGCTTATTTATCATTCAAAGCGCTCAAAGCTGGGCAGTTGAAACTAGATCAAACACTGCCGATTTCTGAAAAAGCATGGCGTGTTGAAGGGTCTAAAATGTTTGTGGACACCACAATGACGGTAACAGTAGATGAGCTTTTGCATGGCATGATTATTCAGTCAGGCAATGACGCGTCAATTGCATTGGCAGAGGGTATCGGTGGTACTGAAGATGCTTTTGCAGCAAAGATGAATAAAGAAGCAGCACGCCTAGGCATGAAAAATACTCACTTCATGAATGCAACAGGCTTGCCAGATGCTCAGCATTTCACTACGGCCTACGATCTTTCATTGTTAGCGGCAGCCTTAATTACAGACTTTCCTGACCAATATAAACGTTTGTACTCAGTCAAAGAATATACCTATAACAAAATTACCCAGCCAAACCGCAATCGCTTATTGTGGTTAGATCCAAATGTGGATGGTATGAAAACTGGCCATACAGACTCAGCAGGTTTTTGTTTGATTTCTTCTGCTAAGCGAGGTGAACATCGTTTAATTTCTGTTGTGCTGGGTGCTGCGAATGACAATGCTCGTGCGACAGAGAGCCAGAAATTATTAAACTATGGCTACCAGTTCTTTGACTCACATTTGGTTTACAAAGCTGGCGCAACGATTGCGACGCAAAAAGTTTGGAAGGGGAGTGAAAGCAAACTCGCAGCAACAACTTTTAAAGACCTATATGTTACGCTACCTAAAGGCGATTATGCCCGCGCAAAAGCAAAGGTGATTAGCAAACAGCCACTGATTGCGCCAATTGCACAAGGTCAGGAAATCGGCACTATTCAATTTGTTATCGACGGTAAAATTGTTGATGAGCAAAAATTACTTGCTGCAAAAGAAGTTAAAGTGGCCGGCATTTTTGGCCGGCTTTGGGATAGCTTCATGTTGCTGTTTGCTTAATAGCAGGTGAAGATGATGACAGAACAAAATCAAGAAACGGTTAAATCAGAGGAAACGCTAGTTGAGTTTCCTTGTGATTTTTTAATCAAAGTCATGGGTGAAACCAGCGACGATTTCGCGAATGCCATGGTGAGAGTGATTCAAGTGCATGCGCCAGAATTCGATGCTTCAAAAGTGGATATGCGTGCAAGTAGCGGTGGCCGGTTTATCAGTCTCACCTGCAACGTTTATGTCACTTCTAAAGCGCAATTGGATAGCATTTACCGAGCACTTTCAGAACACCCGCAAGTGAAATACGTCCTTTAGTTTGAGTCAACAGCATTGAGTCAAATCCCTGTTATTCGCCATTTAGGGCGCACCGAGTTTGAAAACACTTGGCGCGCCATGCAAGATTTCACTACTAATAGAACTGCTGGAACGCCAGATGAAATCTGGCTGACAGAGCACTCCCCTGTCTACACTTTGGGCCTTAATCGTAAAGATGTGCGCATGCCATTTCGCGATGACATCCCCGTGGTCAATACCGATAGGGGTGGAAAAATTACTTATCACGGCCCCGGCCAAACCATTATTTACCTGTTGATTGATTTGAAACGCAAAGGCATTAACGTGCGTCAATTAGTCAGTAGCATGGAAAATGCTGTGGTGACATTGTTGGCTGAGGCTAATACTCATGGACTTGCTAGAGCCGATGCGCCAGGCGTTTATGTTCAAGACAGAAAGATTGCATCTGTCGGCTTGCGACTTAAAAAAGAGTGTTGTTACCATGGCATATCACTTAATGTGGATATGGATTTAACACCATTTAGTGCAATAGATCCATGTGGCTACCGTGGTTTGGAAGTAACGCAATTACGCGATCTAGGCATACATTTAAGCCAAGCAGAGGCGGCCAAAAAACTGCTAAAATACTTGACTAAAGAATTAGGCTATTCAGAATCCGTATGAACGAACAAGCAATCAAACCAGCTGTAGTAAAACGCCCAAGTAAAATTGCGGGTGTTAAAGAAACCAGCCAAGAAAAAACCGCACGCATTCCGATTAAAATTGTGCCGCAAGCACCCATGCGTAAACCGGAATGGATAAGAATGAAAGTGCCAGATAGCGCGCGCTTTCAAGAAATCAAACAAGTCCTGCGCGAAAATAATCTGCATACCGTTTGTGAGGAGGCTTCTTGCCCAAACATTGGGGAATGTTTCAGCGGTGGTACGGCTACGTTTATGATTTTGGGGGATATTTGCACTCGCCGTTGCCCGTTCTGTGATGTGTCACATGGCAAACCTTTGCCACCAGATGATAATGAGCCTAGCAACTTAGCTCGCACGATCGCCCAGATGCATTTACGTTATGTGGTGATTACCAGTGTAGATAGAGATGACTTAATGGATGGGGGCGCCCAGCATTTTGTTGACTGCATTCAAGCGGTCCGCGCTGAGTCGCCTGCGATTAAAATTGAAGTGCTTGTGCCTGATTTTCGGGGACGTTTAGAAACGGCTGTAGAAATTCTTAAAATCGCCCCGCCAGATGTGATGAACCACAATTTGGAAACGGTACCACGTCTTTATAAACAAGCGCGTCCCGGTGCCGATTATCAAAACTCATTGAATTTACTCAAAGTGTTTGGTGAGCTTCATCCTAATGTACCAACGAAGTCAGGCTTAATGTTGGGGTTGGGCGAAACCGACGAAGAGATTTTAGAGGTGATGCAAGACTTGCGAAACCATGGCGTGACTATGCTTACGCTTGGACAGTATTTACAGCCTAGTCAGCATCACTTGCCTGTTGTTCGTTTTGTGACACCTGAGCGTTTTGCTGAGTTTGAGCAGCAAGCGCTAGCGATGGGTTTCACGCAAGCGGCCTGTGGTCCAATGGTACGTAGCTCGTACCATGCAGATACTCAGGCACATGCGGCTGGGGTTTAACCTAAAGGATTTGTGATGACGACTAAATTACGCTGGGGAATTTTAGGCGCGGCGCGCGTTAATGAGCGTTTGTTGCCAGCCATTGTTGAGGCAAATAACGCTGAGCTGGTAGCGATTGCTAGCCGCCGTTCAGGCGCTGGTGCTGAAACGCTCGCCAAATATGCGCCCAATGTTCAAGGTGTGAAAACTTACGATGCGCTTGAGGATCTGCTTGAAGATGCCAACGTACAAGCCGTTTATATTCCTTTGGCCAACCATGAGCATGCCGAATGGGCTTTGAAAGCGATTGCGGCGGGTAAGCATGTGCTGATTGAAAAGCCAATGGCTATTAAGGTGACAGACGTTGAGGCGATTGAAGCGGCGGCATTAAATTACAAAGTTAAAGTGATGGAAGGCTTTATGTACCGCTTTCATCCACAGCATCAGCGTGTTAAAGAGCTTGTGCAGTCTGGCATGATTGGTGAAGTGATGTTTGCCAAGGCGAGCTACTCGTTCATGATGCGCCCCGCGCGTATGTATCGATTAGCTAACGATACTGCCAATGGTGGTGGCGCGATGTGGGACATTGGCCCTTATGCGATACACACCTTAAGGCATTGTTTTGACGCTGATCCAATCAGTGTTATGGCCATGGCTAAATATGCAGAAAGTGGTGCTGATATTGCAACGAGTGGAGTGATTGACTTTGGTCACGGTAAGCGTGGCCATTTTGATACGAGTTTCGAATGCAGCCGTCAGTCTGAATACACCTTGATTGGCACTAAGGGCGGCATTAAATGCCACACCGTTTGGCAATTGCCAGGCACGAACGATGTGCCTGTGATTAGTTGGTGGACTGAGGATGGCCGTAAGGGTGAGGAAATTTATCCAGCCAGTAACCATTTTAACCTTGAGATTGAGCATTTCAGTGACTGCGTGCTGAATGATAAAACACCACTGCTTAATTTTGCGGACGCTAAAAAGAGTTGCGCGGCGATTGTCGCAACACTTGAGTCGGCAGCAACAGGCAAACTGGTCACGCTATGATGAATGGTGGCTGTGTGTTTTGTAATTCAGTGGGCGGTGAGCTACTTTGGCAAAACGATTTGTGTCGTATCGTGTTAGTGGATGATGCAAATTATGAGGGTTTTTGCCGTGTGATTTTGAATAATCATGTGAAGGAAATGACGGATTTAAGTGAAGCAGACCGTCTCAGTATCATGCAAATTACATTCGCAGTTGAGCAAGTCTTACGTGATGTTTTACAGCCTACCAAAATTAATTTGGCGAGTCTTGGCAATAAAACCCCACACATTCATTGGCACGTTATTCCTCGATTTGAACATGACGTGCACTTTCCAGAAGCGATTTGGAGTGCAGAAGTCCGCCAAACCAATAAGCCAACAACTGATGGCTTATTCTATACCCTGAAAGCCAAGCTGGCTGAGGCTTTACTCTTGTTACAGAACTTGTAAACGCTCGACTAATTTACCATTTTGCAAATGTGAGCTGATGATTTCGTCGATGTCATCTAAATCGACGAACGTGTACCAAACTGCCTCGGGGTAAATCACCATCAAAGGGCCCTCGCCGCATCGATCCAAACAGCCCGCGCGATTAATTCTCGTTTTGCTTGGACCATTCAAATTTAGCTTTTTTACTTTTGCTTTCATATGGTCAAAAGCTGCTTCTGCGCCATGGTCGGTGCAGCAAGCTGAGCCATCTTCGCGCTGGTTTAGACAGAAAAAAACGTGATGCTGATAATGTGTGTCCATTTATATTCCTAGCCTATTTTATTCTGAAGCTTTGGTTGCCAAGCTATCTTCTTTTGTAAAAATCCAAGTTCTTGTAATGTCTAAAATATCAACTTCCTTGCGTAAATCCTCTGGAAAAGCAGCATAAGGTGAGCCCATTTCAACGATACGTTTTGCGGCATTATCTAACACTGGATATCCTGAACTGCGTCTAATTTCTACTTTTTCGACTTCTCCACTGGATTTGATATAAACAGTCAGTTGCAATTGGCCATAGATTTTTTGGTCTTTGGCTGCTTCAGGATAATTTAGATTGCCGATACGTTCTACTTTTTGGCGCCAAGATTCAACGTAGGCTGCAAAACGATATTCTTGTGCTCGGGCACCAATCGATTTGCGTTTGGGACGTTTTTGATAGTCATCTTGTTGCTTGTTGATTTGTGCTTCTAACCTGGCCATTTCGAAACTCGCACTCATTAAGTCAGTGGTATTGAGTGCTTTTATGGTTGCGTCCTGAGTGCCGGTTTGGGGATTGGTTGGTCGTGTTTTCTGAGTGGGGTTTGTTTCGATTGCATTTGCTGCTTGCAGTTGGCTCATTAATGCTTTTGCTTGCTTATCGAGTTCAGCAAGCCGCTCTGCTTTGCGATTAGCTTCGGCTTCGGCTTGGGCTAAACTTTTCTCAAGTTCCTTGGAGCGGTGTTCAACAGTCGCATCGGTTGGTTTGTTCTTTTGCCACGGCAGTGCTGATTTTAGTTTACGGTTCTCTGATGTATTTCCGCCACCATCTAGATTTGCTTGCGCTAGTGCGTCAGCTTTCTTTGGTCGTTTATGGTGTTTGCTATTCACTAAGACCACATCTAATGCAGATATTTGGTCTTTGAAAAACTGTAGAGCAGGGGGCTGAAATTTGACGAAAACGATAACGAGTAGATGAAGGAAGGCTGAAACCAATAAAGCCAGGGTAAAGAAGTCTAGCCTTTTTAGTCTACCTA
>RFOR01000034.1 GCA_009926525.1 Methylophilaceae bacterium | reverse complement strand
AAATCCTTCTGGCAAATTCATTGGCACATCCTTCATTGAGTGCACTGCTAAATCTGCACGACCATCAGCTAACGCTTGTTCAAGCTCTTTCACAAACAAACCCTTGCCGCCGATACGCGCGAGTGGGGAGTCTAGAATTTGATCGCCCGTGGTAGTCATACCCAAAATCTCAACGGTGGTGGTTGGATAAAGCGCTTGTAATCGGCTTTGAATATGCTTGGCTTGCCACATAGCAAGAGCGCTTTCACGTGAGGCGATGACAATTTTTTTAGGTGGTGTGTTCATGCAATCAAATCTATAAACATTAGCTTTAATGATTTTAACATACCGCTGACGCTTGGTTTGCTAGAAAGGAGGACATAGAAAAAATGATGTTTTGCTTTATACTAAGCATATAAATTCATTACAGATAAGCGTCTTACAGCATGCAAGATAAATCAGATTTAGATAAATCAAAAACAGATAAAGTTTGGTCAGGACGTTTTAATGAGCCAGTCTCAGAATTGGTCAAACGATACACGGCTTCTATCGACTTTGATAAACGCCTGGCGGCTGTTGATATCCAAGGTTCATTGGCCCACTCGAAAATGCTCGGTGCGCAAGGTATTATTAGCCAAGAAGATGTGGCTAAGATTGCCCAGGGTTTGAATGAAATCCTGCAAGAAATCCAAGCAGGTCAATTCGAATGGCGATTGGACTTAGAAGATGTGCATCTGAATATTGAAAAGCGCCTCACCGATAAAATCGGAGACGCAGGTAAGCGCCTTCATACTGGAAGAAGTCGTAACGATCAGGTGTCAACCGATGTTCGTCTTTGGTTGCGCGCGGTGGCTGACGATGTCATCGCTGGCATTCATAAGTTGCAAACATCGATTGTTGATTTAGCCGAAGAGCATTTTGATACCGCGATGCCTGGCTTTACACATCTTCAAGTTGCTCAGCCTGTGACCTTTGGCCATCATCTGTTGGCTTACTTTGAAATGTTGCAACGTGATGCAGCGAGATTCGCGGATGCACGTAAACGCATTAATCGTTTGCCATTGGGCGCTGCTGCTTTAGCTGGTACTAGTTATCCGATTGATCGTGAAATGGTGGCGAAGGAATTGGGTTTTGATGGCGTTTGTGAAAACTCGCTCGATGCTGTTTCAGATCGTGACTTTGCAATTGAATTTACAGCTGCAGCGGCTTTGGTCATGACCCATCTTTCACGTTTTTCAGAAGAGCTTATTTTGTGGTCTAGTCCAAGATTTGCTTTTGTGGATATTGCCGATCGCTTCTGCACTGGTTCATCCATCATGCCCCAGAAAAAGAATCCAGATGTGCCCGAATTAGTCCGTGGCAAAACAGGGCGTGTGATGGGCCATTTGATGGGATTACTGACACTCATGAAGAGTCAGCCGCTTGCTTACAACAAAGACAATCAAGAAGATAAAGAGCCCTTGTTTGATACTGCGGATACCTTACTAGTAACCTTGGAAATATACGCGGATATGTTGCGTGGTATTAAGGTAAATAAAGAAGCGATGCGAAAGGCTGCAACAGAAGGTTTTGCCACAGCCACGGATTTGGCTGATTACCTTGTTAAAAAAGGCACGCCATTTAGGGATGCGCATGAAGTGGTTGCTTTGGCGGTTCGTCATGCCGTTGATAAGGGTTGTGACTTATCTGACTTACCCTTAGCTGAACTGCAAAAATTTAGTGCGCAAATCTCAGAAGATGTTTATCAGGTCTTAACCTTAGAAGGCTCATTGGCTAGTCGTAACCATATTGGCGGCACCGCGCCAGCACAGGTAAAGCAGGCAATTGCGCGCGCAAGAAGATCTTTGGTTTAAAGAAAGATTTGCAATAATTCGTTAAGAAATCGTTGGCCCATGATTGTGGGTTGAATGAGGACTTGGTTTTGGGCATCTAGGGATTGCGTTAGCAGTCCCTTTTTTTCAGCCTCGCTCAGGTGGTCGGCAAGCGCGTTATTATTTAGTCCAGTGCGCTGCGCCAGTAAAGTTAAAGGCACGCCATCAGTTAAGCGCAAGGCATTCATCATGAATTCAAAGCCTAACTCTTCGCGCGGAATAATCCATTCATGATCCACAGCTTCACCTTTTACGGCATGTTCTAAGTAGCGGTTTGGATGTTTATGGCGTGTCTGCCGAATGATTTTGTCATGAAAGCTTAATTTACTATGTGCACCAGCCCCAATTCCAAGGTAGTCACCAAAGGTCCAATAGTTGAGATTGTGTCGACATTGCTTACCCGGTTTGGCAAAGCCTGAGGTTTCGTAATGCTCATAGCCATTAGATTTTAAAATTATTTCAATCTGTTCTTGCATCATCGCACTAATATCATCATCTGGCAGGCTTGGTGGTGTGCGATGAAACGGCGTATTGGGCTCTAGGGTCAAATGATAGAAAGAAAGATGATTCGGATTGAGTTCGCACGCACGTTTAGCATCGCTTAATGCATCCTCCAAGGTTTGATCCGGTAACGCATACATCACATCTAAATTAACGCTATCAAAGGTAGCAAGCGCTAACTCTGCGGCTTTAATCGCCTCTTCTTGATTATGAATTCTGCCTAGTGCCTTCAAGTAGCGGTTATCAAAACTTTGGATGCCGATGGAGAGTCGATTAACACCAGCTTCTTTGTAGCCCGCAAAGTGACCAGCATCAACAGTGCCTGGGTTGGCTTCTAATGTGATCTCAGCGTCATACTCTAAAGGGGTAAGCATGCGGACATGACTTAAAATTTTATCAATAGCACTCGCTGAAAATAAGCTTGGCGTCCCCCCACCAAAAAACACGCTTCGTATCTTTCTTCCCCAGACCAAAGGGGTTGCTTGTTCTAAATCTGCAATCAAGGCATCCACATAAACGTCTTCTGAGAAGTTATGCTTATTTTCGTGGGAGTTAAAGTCACAATAGGGACATTTACGTACGCACCATGGAATATGAATGTAGAGCGAGAGGGGTGGCGGGTTCTTTAAACCCGAGATGGTGTTGCTGCCAGCTAAAGGCGCTTCAGCATTAGGGGCAATAATATTTTCAATCGGAATGATAGGAATCATTGATTGCTTAAGCTATTTTGAATCGTTATTTGGGTAAGGGTTAACGAGGCCATCCACCAGCGCGTGCAAGGCTTCGCGCATTTGTGCTTCAGACACTTCCATCAGCAAACCGTCTTCAAGAGCATCCTGCGCGATTTGCTTTATCTCATCAAAATTCTCGGTCATGACCTTCACTTTTTCAGTGCACGAGACAACAGTCTTGTCATCTCGCACCCATTTTGGCCAATTGGATTTGTTGGCGTCGCTCATGAAGAAAGTCTTTCTAGCTTTTGCAGTAATTTAGTCATGGCATGACCACGATGACTGATACGACTTTTAATCTCAAGCGGAAGTTCAGCGACTGTTTTACCCGTTTTGGCATCCAAGAATAGCGGGTCATAGCCAAATCCATCATCGCCTTTTAGCGCGCTTAAAATCTCTCCGGCCCAAATCCCTTCCGCAATAATTGGTTCAGGATCATGTTCATGACGAACCAACACAATCACACAATAAAAATGGGCATGACGATTCTTTTCACCTGCCATGACCGCTAATAATTTTTCATTATTGCGTGCGTCTGATTTTGGAGTCTCTGTAGTCTCGCATGCATACCTTGCAGAAATGACGCCTGGCGCACCTTGAAGTGCATCAACACATAAACCAGAATCATCCGCTAAGGCTGGTAAGCCTGTTATTTTGCTCGCATGGCGTGCTTTTGCTAATGCATTTTCTATAAAAGTGACATGTGGCTCTTCAGCTTCTGGCACATTCAAAGCGGCTTGCGGAATGATTTCTAAACCAATCGGCGCAAGTAAGTGCGTGAGCTCTTTGAGCTTACCTTTGTTACCTGATGCAATGACGAGTTGATTGAATGGTAATTGCATCACAAACCTAGTGATTGTTTTTGTTTGATGCAGAGCGCTTTGATGCCCGCATTAGCAAGATTTAGCATGGCAGTCATGTCGTCATGGCTAAATGGTTCACCTTCAGCGGTGCCTTGGATTTCTACAAAACCACCTGTGCCAGTCATGACCACATTCATGTCGGTATCACAGTCTGAATCCTCAATGTAATCAAGATCAAGGACAGGGGTGCCTTTATAAATACCAACCGAAATCGCAGCGACAGAATCTTTTAGTGGGGATTCTTTGATCAGTTCTTTGTTAATAAGATATGAAATCGCATCCTGAAGAGCAACATAAGCACCAGTAATGCTGGCTGTGCGTGTGCCACCGTCAGCTTGAATGACATCACAATCAATTTGAATGCTACGCTCACCTAATTTTTCTAAATCAATAATTGCTCGTAAGCTTCGGCCAATTAAACGTTGAATTTCTTGTGTGCGGCCAGATTGTTTGCCACGCGCCGCTTCTCTATCCATGCGGCTGCCTGTTGAACGGGGTAGCATTCCATACTCCGCCGTCACCCAGCCTTGACCCTTGCCTTTTAAGAAGCCGGGGACTTTTTCTTCAACGCTCGCTGTGCAAAGCACATGGGTGTCTCCAAACTTAACTAAAACACTACCTTCGGCATGTTTGGTGTAATTGCGAATAATCTCAACCGTGCGTAATTGGTCATTTGCTCGGCCGCTTGGGCGTGAAGTATTTGCAGACATCGTAATCCCTAAAAATTGGTTTTTCTTTAAGTGATCATTATAAGCTAGAAATATCTTGTTATTCATGGCGTGAAGGGGATTAGATTTGATACCATCTAGACTCTTAAAAGGAATCACACGTAATGATTTATAGCATGACAGGTTTTGCCTCACTTGAAAGGCAAATGACGAATGGGGTGTTGGTGGTTGAACTACGTTCAGTTAACCATCGCTATCTAGAGCTTCATATTAAGCTAGATGAGAATTTACGCAGTTTCGAACCTGTTGTGCGTGAAATGATTTCAGCAAAATTAGGCCGCGGCAAAGTGGAATGTCGCATGAGCCTTTTGCAACCCAGTACTGCAGATAAAGCCTTGTCTTTGGATGAAGAAGTTTTAACGAACCTCTCTGTTGTCGCCACCCAAATACAAAAGCGTTTTCCGGAGAGCCAAGCACTTTCCGTTTCTGAGATTCTTCACTGGCCTGGGGTTCTTCAAAACCAGCATGGCGATAATGCACAATTAGCAGAAGAAATTAAAAGTGCACTTAAGCAAATTCTGGAAGACATGACCGCTTCACGTGCACGTGAAGGTGCAAAAATGAAGGCATTAATTCTTGAGCGTTTAGTCGATGCCGAGAAAATCGTTGCGACGGTGAAACCATTATTACCGCTTCAGGTGAAGGCATATCAAGAGAAGCTCACCGCTAAACTTCAAGAGGCTTTAAAAAGTGTGGATGAAGATCGGGTGCGTCAAGAGCTGGTCTTGTTCGCACAGAAGATTGATGTCGATGAAGAGCTGACAAGACTTACTGCGCATGTGAGCGAAGTCAAACGTATTTTGGATGCTGATCAATTGGCAGGTAAGCGCTTAGATTTCCTGATGCAAGAGCTGAATAGAGAAGCCAATACCTTGGGTTCTAAATCAGTATCAACAGAGGTGTCGCAAGCTTCAATGAGCTTAAAAGTGCTGATTGAACAGATGCGCGAACAAATTCAAAATATCGAATAATTCAAGGTAAAAGATCATGTCAGGTAACTTATTTATTATCACAGCGGCATCTGGCGCAGGCAAAACGAGCCTAGTCCGTGAACTCCTTGCGAGAGATTCCCATATCAAACTTTCTGTGTCGTACACCACCCGCCGACCACGTCCAGGTGAAGTAAATGGCGAGCATTATCATTTTGTGGACGAGGCAACATTTTTGAAGATGTTGAGCGAAGGTGATTTTCTAGAGAGTGCGCATGTGCACGGAGCACGTTATGGCACATCTCAAACGCGCGTTGATCAAGCCTTGACTACTAATGATTTGATTTTGGAAATTGACTGGCAAGGTGCGGCACAGGTGCGCAAACTTTATCCATCTGCAATTAGTATTTTCATTCTGCCACCATCCATCACTGAGCTTGAGTCTCGCTTACGTGGTCGAGGCCAAGATAGCGAAGAAGTAATTATTAAGCGGTTGGGTGCGGCGCGTGACGAGATGAGCCACGTGGGGGAGTTCGACTATGTTACAATTAACGACAAATTTGAAGAGTCGTTGCAAGATTTAGCGGCGATTGTCCGTTCGCAGCGCCTCAAATGCAATACCCAATTAACACAAAACGCAGCCTTGATTAAAGGTCTCGTTTAAGTTTTCTTACTAAATTCAGGAGTATTACCATGGCTAGAATGACAGTAGATGATTGTTTAGAAAAAATCCCAAACCGCTTTCAATTGACTTTAGTTGCAGCTTATCGCGCACGCCAATTAGCGAACGGTTCAGAGCCATTAGTCACGACTTTCGGTCAAAAAGACAAACCAACAGTATTAGCTTTGCGTGAAATTGCAGCAGGTAAAGTTGGCTTGGAAGTATTGAACCGCGGTCACGCTTAATCCACGGTTGTCTTCATTTATTGTAGATAACCTGACATGCCCAATGATAAAAGTCATCATGCAGGAAAACGCGCAGCAGAGTTCCTAAAACCTGTTGCGCCGTTGTTACCCGCGGATCGTGAAGATTCGCAACTCACGTTAGCCCTCAAGAAATACCTTAAACCTTCAGATATCGAGCAAGTTTGGGAAGCCTATCGCTTTGGCGATGCTGCCCACCATGGTCAAATGCGTAAAAGCGGTGAGCCTTACATCACCCATCCAGTTTCCGTTGCCTTGATATTAGCTGGCTTGCACCTTGATACGCCCACGATTATTGCGGCGCTTCTCCATGATGTGGTTGAAGATACTGGGATTACTAAAGAAGAGGTCGGGGAAAAATTCGGCGCCCAAGTGGCCGAGCTTGTGGATGGTTTATCTAAGCTGGATAA
>RFOR01000033.1 GCA_009926525.1 Methylophilaceae bacterium | reverse complement strand
CAAGGCCAACATAAATAACGCGCTTGCGACCAAATCGATCTGAAGCAATACCGAATGGTAATTGGAAAATCGCTTGAGTCAGGCCATATGCACCAAGCGCGAGACCGATCATCAAATGGCTTTTACCACTTGGAAGTGTTTCGGCGTAAATTGCAAAAATTGGCAAAATAAGGAACATGCCGAGCATACGCAAACCATAAATAGACGCCAAACTTGCACTTGCGCGCAACTCTGCAGAATTCATTTTGTCTATTGATGGTGTGGATGACATGAAATTATTTAACTTTATCTTTTAACTTGCGTATATTAACAGGTTGCCCGCTTTTTTGATGCGGCACTTAAAAAGACTTGTTTTAGATATCGTCGTTTTTCTGCATTCACTTAAAACAACTTTTTTGTTTTAATAAATTATTTTTTAGGCTCACCATAAATTGATGGATTTCATACGTATTCGCGGCGCTCGCACGCACAATCTAAAAAACGTTTCGCTGGATTTACCGCGCAACAAAATGATTGTCATTACTGGACTTTCTGGATCGGGTAAATCTTCCCTCGCTTTTGATACCCTTTACGCTGAAGGCCAACGCCGCTATGTTGAATCTCTTTCTGCTTATGCACGTCAATTCTTGGCGCGTATGGATAAACCGGATGTCGATTTAATTGAAGGTTTATCGCCGGCCATTTCTATCGAACAAAAATCCACCTCGCATAACCCCCGCTCAACGGTGGGCACGGTGACCGAAATTCATGATTATTTGCGTTTGCTTTATGCGCGCGCAGGCGACCCGGAGTGTCCTGAGCATCACATCAAATTAGAAGCACAAACTGTCTCGCAAATGGTGGACAGTGTTTTAAGCTTACCTGAAGAAACCAAGCTCATGATCTTGGCACCGGTAGTGCGTGAACGCAAAGGCGAACAACTCGATTTATTTGAAGGATTAAAAGCACAAGGGTTTGTGCGGGTACGTGTAGATGGTGAAATTTATGAGCTTGACGCGCCACCAACACTCACTAAAACAACTAAACACTCGATTGATGTGGTGATTGATCGACTAAAAGTCCGCGCTGACATGAAGCAGCGTATAGCTGAGTCATTCGAAACTGCGCTCCGTTTAGCAGAAGGTAAAGCAATCGCCATGGAAATGGATAATGGCAAGGAGCACTTATTTTCTGCTAAGTTTTCATGCCCATCCTGCGATTACTCATTGGCGGAACTCGAGCCACGTTTATTCTCGTTTAACAACCCGATGGGGGCTTGTCCAAAATGTGACGGCTTAGGACAAATGAGCTTTTTTGATCCTAAACGCGTCGTGGCATTTCCACATTTATCTCTTGCTGCAGGCGCCATTAAAGGTTGGGATAAACGCAACCAATTCTACTTCCAACTACTAAGTAGTCTTGCTGCACATTACCGATTTGATTTAGAAACAGCGTTTGAAGAACTGCCTGAAGATACGCAACAAATTCTTCTGCATGGCAGTGGAAAACAAGAGATTGCATTTAAGTATCTCAATGAACGTGGTTCGTTCTTTGAAAAGCGTCATAGTTTTGAAGGCATTTTGAATAATCTTCAACGTCGCTATCACGAAACTGACTCAACCACTGTGCGTGAAGAATTAGCGAAATATCTCAATTCACAAACTTGCCCTAGTTGTGCGGGTACACGTTTACGCACCGAAGCACGCCATGTAAAAGTGGGCAATAAAAATATCCATGAAGTATGCGAAGTGCCACTAAAGCAAGCACTAACTTTCTTTGAAACCATTGAACTGCATGGTCAAAAGCTAGCTATAGCTGATAAAATTGTAAAAGAGATTAGTAGCCGTTTAAAGTTTTTAACCAATGTGGGCTTAGAGTATTTATCACTCTCTCGTTCTGCTGAAACGCTATCAGGAGGTGAGGCGCAACGTATTCGTTTGGCATCACAAATAGGCTCTGGTTTAACTGGCGTGATGTATGTGCTCGATGAGCCTTCTATTGGGTTACATCAACGCGACAACGACAGACTCCTTGAAACCTTGATGCGCTTACGCGATATCGGCAATAGCGTGATTGTGGTGGAACATGACCAAGATGCAATTATGGCAGCTGACTATGTGGTCGACATTGGCCCAGGCGCTGGGGAACATGGCGGCCAAATTGTTGCTGAAGGTACCCCAGCTGAAATCCAAGCTAATTCAAATTCATTGACTGGCCAATACCTTAGCGGCAAAAAACAAATCACTTATAACCCTAAACGCCATACGCCAGATCCAGCGCGTTGGTTATCCCTTTCTCACGCAACTGGGAATAACTTAAAAGACGTATCGCTTAAATTACCTGTGGGTTTACTCACGTGCGTCACAGGGGTTTCAGGTTCAGGCAAATCCACCCTGATTAATGACACACTTTACCGTGTGGTGGCCCAACATTTATACGGCAGCTCGACAGAACCAGCACCGTTTGACGGCATTGAAGGCTTAGAGTTTTTCGACAAAGTCGTGGATGTCGATCAAAGTCCGATCGGCAGAACGCCACGTTCAAACCCGGCAACTTATACGGGCTTATTTACACCGATTCGTGATTTATTCGCAGGTGTGCCAGAAAGTCGTGCACGTGGGTATGGTCCCGGTCGCTATTCATTTAACGTGAAAGGTGGTCGATGCGAGGCTTGCCAAGGCGATGGCGTGTTGCGCGTAGAAATGCACTTCTTGCCAGATGTTTATGTGCCATGTGATGTATGTAAAGGACAGCGCTATAACCGCGAAACATTGGAAATTAACTACAAGGGAAAAAACATCCGTGAAGTATTAGAGATGACGGTCGAACAAGCGCACGAGTTCTTCAGCGTGGTGCCCGTAGTACAACGTAAACTCAAAACCTTGCTCGATGTTGGCCTAGGCTATATCACGCTTGGCCAATCTGCGACGACCTTATCTGGCGGTGAAGCACAACGCGTGAAACTCGCACTTGAGCTTTCAAAGCGAGATACTGGTCGCACGCTGTACATTTTGGATGAACCAACAACCGGACTTCACTTTGCGGATATTCAACTTTTATTAGATGTGATTCATCGTCTTCGTGATGCAGGCAATACCATGGTGATTATTGAGCACAACTTGGATGTGATTAAAACAGCCGACTGGCTCATTGATATGGGACCAGAAGGTGGTGATGGTGGCGGTACAATTCTCGTTGAAGGCCCGCCTGAAAAGGTCGCGCAGTGTGTTGAAAGTTACACCGGCAAATACCTAAAAACGATGCTGAAGTAAGCACAATCCATTTTGGCCTAAGCTTATCGAAAGATAAGTGCTTAAAGTTTATGGTTCGACAGGCTCACCCCGAACGCCTAGAGGACACCATCAAGGAATTTCTGCGCTATTCATACGCGCCTCAATGATGCCGGTTTTTCGTATCAAACCTTTGGCTTGACGATGCTTATCGTAATACCTAGGATTTGGCACCATCGCTGCAAGCTTTGCGGCTTGCTCAGCGCTTAAGTTTTTAGCGCTGGTATGGAAATAATATTTGGCGGCGGCTTCCGCTCCAAATATGCCATTTCCCCATTCAATCACATTTAAGTAAATCTCAAAGATACGTCGCTTACTCATCGTCGCTTCGAGCATAACAGTAATCATCGCTTCTTCAGCCTTGCGCCATGGAGTGCGTTTTGTCGATAAAAACAAATTCTTCGCAAGTTGCTGACTAATGGTTGAACCGCCAGCGACCACTTTACCTTTTTTCAGATTTTTCTCGTAGGCTTTCTGGATGCCTTCCCAATCAAATCCTTCATGATCCACAAACTTCGCATCTTCGGCTGCGATGAGGGCACGCTTTAGATTCGGGGAAATTTTTTTGTAGTCGACCCAGCGATGTTTAAGGACAGCATCTGGGTTGCTTTCTTGCAAGACCTCTAAGCGATCATCCATAAAAGCACTGGTTGATGGATTGTGATTTATCCACCAGCAAATATGGAGGAAAATCCAAAGCTGGTAGATCACAATAATGATGCCTAGCCATTTGAGCACACGCCAAAAAGTAGGGGACAATCTCATGCGCTAAGCTTTAGCCTGTTGTTTGAACATTTCGATGACTGGCGCAGTTGGGGGGCGAATTCCACGCCACAAAGAAAAAGCTTCAGCAGCTTGCTCTATGAGCATACCAAGTCCACCAAAAACAGCAGCGCCCTGATGAAGCGCAAAGGCCATAAAAGGTGTGATACGTCCATACATCATGTCGTAAGCTAAGGCATTTGGCGCAAAAATTCCTGCCGGAAGCGGTAAGTGGCTGTCAGTTAATCCAGCAGAAGTTGCATTGATAACAATATCAAATTGCTGACCGTGCAGGTCGTCAAACGCATTGGCATTAATAGACACAAACAACATGTCGTCGCGTGCTTCTACACGCTTCACCATATTGAGCGCTTTGTCCAAAGTACGATTAGTGATGATAAGTAGCGCTGGTTGCTCAGCCAAAATAGGATGCAACACACCTTCGGAAGCCCCACCAGCACCAATTAGCAACACGCGTTTACCAGCAAATGAAATGCCGATATTTTGGGTAATATCCCTTACCAATCCTACGCCATCAGTGTTGTCGCCAATGATGCCTTCTGCATCAAATATTAAAGTATTCACCGCACCCGCATCTTGTGCACGCTCAGTTAAACGGTTCGCCATCGCAAACGCCTCGAGCTTGAATGGCACGGTGACATTTGCGCCTTTAAATCCATGCGATATCAAGCCTTGAACGGTTTCAGCAAAACCATCTAAGGGCGCAAGCACACGCTCATATTGAATATCTTGATGGGTTAATTGCGCAAACGCATGATGAATCACAGGCGATTTGCTGTGCTCTATCGGGTTCCCAATAACAGCGTAAAAATCAGTCATGAAAAGTCAGGTCTAAATTAAGCATTAGTCCAAGGCAAATCAGCGACTTTCCAACCGTTCAGCTTGCAACGTTGCTTATGATCTGGCGTTGCTTCACCTTCAAAACCTTCGAGCATATTATAGGCTTCCGAGAAACCTAGCTGCGCTGCCAAAACAGCAGCATTGTGCGAGCGACCACCTGTACGGCACATAAAAATCGTCAGCACTTCTGGATCGAGCTGGGTTTTAATTTGCGCAGCGAAGTCTGGATTAGCCACCATGCCAGGATAAAATGCCCATTCAATATGCGCTGCTAGTGGCACACGACCAACTAGCTCTAACTCTGCACGGGTGCGCACATCCACCAACTTCGCATTTTGAGTCAATTGCAGTACTTGATAAGCCTCTGACGGCGTTAATGCGCCGGCATAAGGAAGGTTTAAATCTGCAGCACGTTGTTTTGCTTTTTCTAAAATCGGTGAGAGTGTTTCCATTTTGGCTCCTCATTATTACGTCTTATGAATATGCTGAAAGTATAGCCGTATTTAAGCCCTCACGCATAATTGCACCAATATGGTGCGAGATTTAATGTCATGCACAATATCAAGGCGAGTTGTTTTTATTCTCTTTTATAATTATCTGTGTAAAAATAAGCGGGTATCCAAATACTCGATTGGCATGATTTCTGCTAGTAATTCATGTCAAGTTTTTGTTTATTTATAAGCGTAATCTAGGAGAATAAAATGGCAATCGCCGACGTAATGAAGATGGTGAAGGACAACGACATTAAATTCGTTGATTTCCGCTTCACCGACACACGTGGTAAAGAACAACACGTTACTGTGCCTGTTTCAGCATTTAACGAAGAAAAATTCACTGAAGGCCATGCATTTGACGGCTCTTCAATCTCTGGTTGGAAGGGCATTCAAGCATCAGACATGCAATTGATGCCTGATCCAGATACAGCAAACATCGATCCGTTCATGGACGAGCCAACATTGATTTTGACTTGCGACGTTGTTGACCCAACAGATGGTAAAGGTTACGACCGTTGCCCACGTAGCTTGGCAAAACGTGCTGAAGCTTACTTAAAATCAAGTGGTATCGGCGATACCGCTTACTTTGGTCCAGAACCAGAGTTCTTCATTTTTGATTCAATCCAATGGGATGTAAGCATGAACGGTAGTTCAGTGCGCATCAATTCTGAAGAAGGCGCTTGGGCTTCAGGCGAAAAATTCGAAGGCGGTAACACTGGTCACCGTCCTGGTGTTAAGGGCGGTTACTTCCCAGTGCCTCCAGTTGATTCATTACAAGACGTTCGTTCAGCAATGTGTATCGCGCTAGAAGAGATGGGCGTGCCTGTGGAAGTGCATCACCACGAAGTGGCAACTGCTGGTCAATGTGAAATCGGCACTAAATTCAGCACATTGACAGAACGCGCTGACTGGACACAAATCACTAAATACGTGGTGTTAAACACTGCTCACGCATACGGTAAAACTGCAACATTTATGCCTAAGCCTTTCGCTGGCGATAACGGTTCAGGCATGCACGTTCACCAATCCATCTGGAAAGATGGCAAAAACTTGTTCGCTGGTAACGGCTATGCAGGTTTGAGCGATTTCGCGCTTTATTACATTGGCGGCATTATCAAGCACGCTAAAGCATTGAACGCGATTACCAACCCAGGTACTAACTCATACAAACGTTTGGTTCCACACTTTGAAGCGCCAGTTAAATTAGCTTACTCAGCTAAAAACCGTTCTGCTTCAATCCGTATTCCATTCGTTCACTCAGACAAAGCACGTCGTGTTGAGGCTCGCTTCCCAGATCCAATCGCTAACCCATACTTGGCGTTTAGCGCATTGATGATGGCTGGTCTTGATGGCGTTCAAAACAAGATTCACCCAGGTGAGCCAGCAACAAAAGACTTGTACCATCTTCCACCAGAAGAAGATGCTTTGATCCCAACAGTTTGTGCTTCATTAGAAGAAGCATTGGCTAACTTGGACAAAGACCGCGAGTTCTTAACGCGTGGCGGTGTGTTCTCTGATGACTGGATCGATGCTTACATTGCATTGAAAATGGAAGAAGTGAACAAATTACGTATGACACCACACCCAGCTGAGTTTGGTTTGTACTATAGCTGCTAATTAGTTTTA
>RFOR01000032.1 GCA_009926525.1 Methylophilaceae bacterium | reverse complement strand
ATTTAAGCTCGCGAACTGGTTTGTTTGTTTTAACTGAACCTAAAAAACGACGCGCGCTTTTTTCATTCTCAACGACAAAATACTCTAGGGTCTGTACTAGTTTAATTACGTCTGCAGGAATGACATAGCCGAGGTTGTCGTCACCCAAAGTAACAGGAATCATATACAAAGTGCCTAGTGCCATCTTAAATTCGCCTTACGTGTAAGTTTAAATGACATTAACTTGTTCATTTTGAAGCATGCTAATCAGCTTAATAAGTGGTAGGCCTATTAATGCATTAGGGTCGGAGCCAGTCATTGAAGCAATTAATGCAATCCCCAATCCCTCTGACTTAGCACTTCCAGCGCAATTGTAGGGTTCTTCTATGCGTAAATAGTTTTCGATTTGCGCGTCTGTGAGATTTCTAAATTCAACATCATAAGGGACGACATCTGACTGCATGTGCTTCGTTGTCGTATTGTATAAACATAAAGCGCTGTGGAAGGTGACGCGACGGCCACGTTGATATTGCAATTGTTTGACTGCATTTTCGTGGCACATTGGTTTGACAAGCTGAATTCCATCAAGCGTCGCAACTTGGTCGCAACCAATTACTAATGCATCAGGGTGTGTCTCAGCAATTTTTTTTGCTTTTAGCTGCGCGAGCCTTAATGCAGTTTCTTGTGGCAACTCACCATCCAATGCTGTTTCGTCAATCTCTGGAGCAACTGCATCAAATGCCAAGCCAAGTTTAGCTAGCAGTTCTTGGCGGTAAGTTGATGATGATGCAAGAATTAGTTTTGGTTTCATTTAATTACCTATAAAAAAGCCGACAGTAATTTACTGCCGGCTTCAATTTAGAACTATCGCGAAATTAATTACTCAGGTTGAATTTCTAAAAGAGATTCATCTGGTGTAACGGTGTCACCTTTTTTAACGTGCACAGCAACCACAATGCCGCTCACAGAAGCTTGAATTTCGTTTTCCATTTTCATAGCTTCAATTACAAGCACAGCATCACCCGCATTCACTTTATCGCCAGCTTTGACTTTGACCTCTACGATACTGCCTGGCATAGCTGTAGTTACGCAGCCTTCATGTGATGGGCGAGGGCGGCCACCAGCGCCAACTGTTGCAGGGGCTTTCTTTTTACCATTTGATTTTCCGCCGCTCACTTCAATTTCGCTAAGCGTCTCAACTATCACTTCTTCAGCAATGCCATCAACAGATACATAGAAAGGACGTTGCTCTTCACCTGCATGGCCACTACCAGTTAATTTAATGTGGAATGTTTCACCGTGAAGCGTCACCTTGAATTCGTTAGGCGCATATCTTGCATCATTGGTCGAAACAGCTTCTTTTGATAATAATTGCTCTGGCTTGAGGCTGCCAGCATTACGCTCTTGTAAGAATGTTTTAGCTAAATCAGGGAACATTGCGTAAGTCAGTACATCTTCCTCTGTCATCGCCCATGCTTCAGATTCTTGGCGCAATTTGTCCATTTCATCTTCAAGCAAGTCTGCAGGGCGGCAATCGATCACTTCTGCGTCGTAACCGACAGCAACGATTCTTACATCAACATTTACTGGCGCAGGTGCTTTGCCATATTGGCCTAAGAAGTAGTTTTTGACTTCATTAGTCACTGACTTATAACGGGCACCTGTCATGACATTAAGTACCGCTTGTGTGCCAACGATTTGAGAAGTTGGGGTAACCAGCGGAGGAAAGCCTAAATCCTCACGAACACGTGGAATCTCAGAGAGAACTTCGTCCATGCGATTAAGTGCGCCTTGCTCTTTTAGTTGGTTAGATAAGTTTGAAATCATGCCGCCAGGTACTTGGTTTACTAAAACGCGGGTATCAACACCTGTGAATTCACTTTCAAATTGCCAATATTTTCTTCGTACTTCACGGAAATAAGCGGTAACCTCTTGAAGAGCGCCCAAGCTTAATCCAGTGTCATACTCAGTACCTTGTAGTGCTGCGACTAAGCTTTCCGTCGTTGGATGGCTAGCACCCTCTGAAAAGGATGAGTTACATGTATCGATAATGGTTGCGCCGTTTTCAACACCCTTTAAGAGATTCATACTTGCTAAGCCAGAAGTAGCATGGCTGTGTAAGTGGATAGGGAGATTAACCGCGGTGCGTATGGCCATAACCAAATCGCTTGTGCTTTTCGGAGTAAGTAAACCAGCCATGTCTTTAATTGCAATAGTATCTGAACCCATCGCTTCAAGTTGCTTTGCCATTTCAACAAAGTAATTGATATCGTGCACCGGACTAGTCGTATAGGAAATTGTTCCTTCAGCATGTTTGCCATGCTTTTTTACCGCTTCAATAGATACACGCAAATTACGAATGTCGTTCATTGCATCAAATACTCGGAATACATCTACACCAGAATCAGCAGATTGTTTGACAAACGCACGAACAACGTCATCTGAATAATGACGGTAGCCTAATAGATTTTGACCGCGCAACAACATCTGAATGCGGCTGTTAGGCAGCGCTGCGCGCAGCTTCTTTAGGCGCTCCCATGGGTCTTCTTTTAAATAGCGAACGCAGGTGTCAAATGTAGCACCACCCCATGCTTCAAGAGACCAAAAACCGATGGCATCTAATTTTGAACAAATGGGTAACATGTCGTCAGTACGTAGACGAGTTGCGATGAGAGATTGGTGACCATCTCTTAAAACTAATTCAGAAACATGAACTTGTGCCATATATTTAACTTATTTTATTTATTGGTTGATATGAATTAAATGCCTTCGTGAGCTGCAATTGCGGCAGAAATCGCTGCGGCAATCAACTCAGGAGGGAAAGCAGTTGCGTAGTTGTTTAGCTCAGGATGTGATTCTACAAAGCTAGTATCAAATTCGCCACTTCTAAAATCAGGATGTTTCAAAATTTCTTGATAGTATGGAATGGTTGTTTTTACACCATACACCAACATATCATTCAATGCTCTGCGACCCCGCTCAATGACGCTATCCCAATCTAAAGCCCAAACAGTAAGCTTGGCGCACATGGAGTCATAATAGGGCGGTATTACATAGCCACTATATATCGCAGCATCCATGCGAACACCAGGGCCACCTGGCGCATAGTAACGTGTGATTTTTCCAAAGCTTGGAAGAAAATCGTTTTTGGGATCTTCAGCGTTTATGCGGAATTCCATCGCAAAACCACGATACTTAACTTCATCTTGTTTGTATTGAAGTTCTTGACCATCAGCAATACGAATCTGCTCTTGAACAATATCAATACCAGTAATTGTTTCTGTCACCGTATGCTCAACTTGCAAGCGGGTATTCATTTCCATGAAGTAAAAAGTGTTGTCAGAGTCTAGTAAGAATTCAACAGTGCCTGCATTCTCATAGCCGACCGCTTTAGCTGCTTTAACGGCCAAATTCCCAATATATTCTCGTTGGGCATCACTTAATTGAGGTGATGGCGCAATTTCAATTAATTTTTGGTTGCGGCGCTGAATAGAGCAGTCACGTTCAAATAGGTGAATAACGTTGCCGTGACTGTCACCAATAATTTGTACTTCAATATGGCGTGGGTTAACAACGCACTTTTCTAAGAAAACTTCAGGCTTGCCAAAAGCTTTGCTTGCTTCTGAAATCACTCGATCATAATTGCCGAGCAATTCTTTTTCGTCGTTACAACGACGAATGCCGCGACCACCGCCACCGTTAGTGGCCTTCAACATAACAGGGTAGCCGATCTTAGCAGCCAGGATACGTGCTTCTTCAAGGTCAGCTAGGTTACCATCACTGCCCGGTGTGCAAGGAATGCCAGCAGCCACCATCGCATTACGCGCTTGAATTTTATCGCCCATTTGGCGAATTACGCCTGCATCTGGGCCAATGAATTTAATGCCGCGTCTTGCACAGATTTCAGCTAACTCTGGATTTTCAGATAAAAAGCCATAACCTGGATGCAGTGCGTCACAACCTGACGCAACTGCCAAGTTAACAATATTATGAGCATTTAAGTAGCCAACCACTGGATCTGAACCAATGTTATATGCCTCATCCGCTTTTTTGACGTGTAGTGCATGACGGTCTGCGTCAGAGTAGATCGCAACGGACTTAATGCCCATTTCCGAACATGCTCTAACGATACGCACTGCAATTTCGCCGCGATTAGCGACTAGAATTTTTTTAATCACTACTGAACCTGAATGTTAAGAGTTTAAAGATGTTAAAAATAAACGGTTAAATCGGTTAGTTTTTTGACATAACCACAGCTTAATTATATCATGCGCGCCTTATGACTGCACAGCACATCATCAATAGCCTTGAATTTGCAAGAAAATCTCTAGAGATTCGTGATACAATCGCGCACTCAGATTTACAACGGACTAAAGATTTGCTCACGCCAGAGACTGAAAGCCTTAATTGGCGTTTGTCTGGTGAGGTTTCTGCTGATAAAAAAGCTAGGCTACATTTAACCGTAACAGGCAATGTAGCTGTCTCTTGTCAGCGCTGTTTAGAGCCTATGATGATTGTTTTGAGTATTGACTCTGAGTTTGTCTTGGTAAAAGATGATTCCGAAATTCCTCCTGAAGAGGACGATATTGAAGATCATGATTACTTAGTTGCTGAGGCAGAAATGGATGTGCTGGAATTGGTAGAAGATGAGATTTTGCTCGCTTTACCTTATTCGCCAAAACACGAGATTAAAGATTGCGCAGTAAAAGCAGAAGTTAATGAGCTTAAAGCTCCCAACCCTTTTGCAGCATTGCGAGATTTTAAAGTTGTAAAAAGTTAGCTTATATTTAGGAGTAAGAAATGGCTGTTCAACAAAACAAAAAATCACCATCTAAACGTGGTATGCATCGCTCACATGACTTTTTAACGAACCCAGCTTTGGCAGTTGAGCCAACAACTGGTGAGGTACATTTACGTCACCACGTAAGCCCAAGTGGCTACTACCGTGGTCGTAAAGTATTACCGGCCAAAGGCGAGTAAGTAGTGATTGAAACGAGTATGAAATCTTGTTTAATAAGATTTCATAGCTTGTTTTAAGGTTTATTTTTAAAGCATGGATATTACCGTTGCTATCGATGCCATGGGCGGCGATCATGGCCCTCGTGTCACCATACCCGCAGCATTAGCGTTGTTAAAGCAAGATAGTAATATTAAAGTCATCTTAGTCGGCCTGACTGATGCGATTGAAGCTCAACTATCCGCGAACAAAGCAAAACCCGACTCCAGAATGCGAATTCATCACGCAAGTGAACTTGTGATGATGGATGAATCTCCGCAAGGTGCTCTCAAAAACAAAAAAGACTCATCAATGCGCGTCGCCATTAATTTGGTTAAAGACGGCGAGGCAGATGCTTGCGTCAGTGCAGGCAACACTGGCGCCTTGATGGCCACTGCACGATTTGTCTTAAAAACGCTTCCAGGTATTGATAGGCCAGCGATTGCAGGCGTTTTACCAAGCAAAGTTGGCATGACTCATATGTTAGATCTTGGCGCTAATGCTGATTGCACACCCGAGCATTTGTTGCAGTTTGCGATTATGGGGTCAGTTTTAGTATCGTGTGTTAGAAACAAACCCAAACCAACGGTAGGCCTTCTGAATATTGGCTCAGAAGACATCAAAGGCAATGAAGTAGTTAAACAAACTGCAGAGTTGCTTAAAGCCAGTAATTTAAACTTCTACGGCAACGTGGAGGGGGATGACATCTATAAAGGCACAACAGACCTGGTCGTTTGTGATGGCTTTGTAGGTAATGTTGCTCTCAAAACTTCCGAAGGCCTTGCAAACCTTATGGGTAGCTTTTTAAAAGAAGAATTTAAAAAGAATCCATTCACTAAATTAATGGCCTTGATTTCTATGCCTGTGCTATCAGCATTCAGAAAACGCTTAGACCCAAGATGCTACAACGGTGCCAGCTTCTTAGGTTTGCGCGGCATTGTAGTGAAAAGTCACGGCGGCGCTGATGCTTTTGCTTTTAGACATGCCATTATTAAAGCGGTTGAAGAGGCTAGAAGTGGTGTTTTAGCCCACATCTCAGAACAGTTGGCACTCGAACACGCGCAATCTGAAACACCTAATACAGCGACAAATTAACTTGTCATTCGGCATGTTTAAAAATATGATTCGCTGTAAAACCAAACTTATTAGAAAGTTCTTGCATGAAGCATTCACGTATCGCGGGCACTGGCAGTTACTTGCCCGAAAGAATACTTACCAACGCAGAACTTGAGCGGTCAATCGATACCACTGACGAGTGGATTTTCACTCGCACAGGTATCCGTGAGCGACACATCGTCGCAGAAGGCCAATTCACAAGTGACATGGCATTAGAAGCCGCAAAAAATGCGATTAAAGCTGCTAATATCGACATCCAATCTATCGACCTCATTGTTCTTGCAACAACGACGCCAGATCGTATATTCCCAAGCACTGCTTGTTTATTACAACAAAAATTAGGCATTATTAATTGCCCTGCGTTTGACTTGCAGGCTGTATGTAGCGGCTTCGTTTATTTGACATCAATGCAGCTTGCTCCGGTTTCGTATATGGACTTGTCGTTGCACACGGACTTATCGCCATGGGATCCAAAAAGGTTTTGCTCATTGGCACCGACACACTTTCACGCATTACCGACTGGACGGACAGAAGCAACTGCATCCTTTGGGGTGATGGTGCTGGCGCTGTGATTCTTCAAGCGAGCGATGATCAAGGCATTTTATCTACTCACTTACATGCAAATGGAAATTACGCTGACATGCTTACGGTGCCTCAAGGTGTGTCCAATCAAGAGGGTAGCAAGACTATTTTGATGGAAGGCAACGCTGTTTTCAAAATGGCTGTGAATACACTAGATGCAATTGTTGACGACACGCTTGCTGCAAACGGTCTAGAAAAATCAGATGTTGACTGGTTGGTGCCTCACCAGGCAAATATTCGCATCCTGCAATCAACTGCCAAGAAACTTGGTATGAGTATGGATAGAGTAGTGACTACGGTCGATAAGCACGGCAACACATCGGCAGCATCTATTCCGTTAGCACTTGATGTTGCTGTCCGCGATGGCCGCATTAAACGTGGCGAAACAATTTTGATGGAAGCCTTTGGTGGTGGTTTCACCTGGGGTTCCGTCTTGATGAAATATTAAGTTAATAGAGTATTAAGAGGCTTACATGAAATTTGCTTTTTTCTTTCCAGGTCAAGGTTC
>RFOR01000031.1 GCA_009926525.1 Methylophilaceae bacterium | reverse complement strand
GTATATTGGCAGGCTTGTGCTTTTCATCTTTGGCGATGTCCGCTGAGGTGCAAGAATTCAAATTAGATAATGGCCTAAAGATCGTTGTGCAAGAGGATCATCGGGCGCCTGTGGTTGTCTCTCAGGTCTGGTACCGCGCTGGCGCGCTTGATGAGGTGAACGGAAAAACAGGCGTGGCGCACGTGCTTGAACACATGATGTTTAAGGGCACTAAAGCTGTTCCTGCAGGAAAATTCTCACGTTTAATCGCAGCCGCGGGCGGTAAAGAGAATGCATTCACCGCGCAAGACCAAACCACTTACTATCAACAATTAGAAAAATCCAATTTGCCACTTTCAATGAAACTTGAGGCGGATCGCATGGCGAACCTAAATCTAACCGATGAAGAGTTTGCAAAAGAGATTAAGGTGGTGATGGAAGAGCGCCGCTGGCGCACTGAAGATAAGCCACAATCCAAAGTGAATGAGCAGTTCAACTCAACCATCTATCACGTTCACCCTTATGGCCGTCCAGTGGTGGGTTGGATGAATGACTTGGAGAACATGACGGCTGAAGATGCGCGTGAGTGGTATAAGACTTGGTACGCACCAAACAACGCGACCTTGGTGGTGGTGGGCGATGTGAACGCGCAAGATGTGCTCAAGCTTGCTAAGCAGTATTTTGGTCCATTAAAGGCGCACGCAATCCCAGCGCGCAAGCCACAAGTGGAGCCTGAGCAAAAGGGCGAGCGCCGTGTGGTGGTGAAAGCCCAAGCCAAGCTGCCCTATCTATTAATGGGTTTCCACGTGCCTACCTTGCAAGATGCAGATAAAGACGTCGAGCCTTATGCGCTTGAGATTTTGGCGGGGGTCCTCAATGGCAACGCTTCAGCACGCTTAAATCAAAACCTCGTTCGCCAAAGCCAAATCGCGATTGATGTGGATGCGGGCTACGACATGGTACAACGAGGTCGCCAATCTATTTTTGTGCTCGATGGCACACCCTCAGAAGGTAAGTCTGTGGCTGAGCTTGAAGCTGCGATTTTGAATGAGATTGAGAAGATTAAAACAGGGGGCGTGACAGAAGAAGAGTTACAGCGCGTAAAAGCGCAAGTGATTGCGGCAGACGTTTACCAACGTGACTCCATGTTCTATCAAGCCATGCAAATTGGAAACCTGGAAACGGCTGGATTCTCTTGGCGCATTTTGAAAGATTACCCTGCGAAGCTTCAAGCGGTCACTGCTGAGCAAGTGCAAGCGGTTGCAAAGAAGTACTTCCATAAAGACAATTTAACAGTGGCTACGCTAGATCCTCAGCCTATCGACCCAAATGACAACACACCGAAAGGAAAGCCACATGTTCACTAAATCGCTTATTCGTGGCTTGGTATTGGTTTGTGTGCTTTTTTCAGCACAAGCGCAAGCTGGCCTAAAAATACAGCAATGGCAAACTAGCCGTGGCGCTGAAGTCTATTTTGTTGAAAACCATGATTTGCCGATTATCGACATTAGCACTAATTTTTATGCGGGAAGTGCGCGTGACGATGCGGCTAAGCCAGGGGTTGCAGGCATTACACGCCATGTGATGACGCTAGGTGCCGCAGGTTTGTCTGACGAGAAAATCTCTAAACAGTTTGCCGATGTTGGTGCGCAATTAGGCGGTGGGGTTGATGATGACAAATCTAGCTTAAAGTTACGGACATTGAGCAGTGCGCTTGAGCGAGATAAAGCGCTTGATTTATACATCAAGATTTTGCAAAAGCCTGACTTTCCTGAAGATGTATTGGCGCGTGAAAAAGCCCGTGTGATTTCTGGTTTAAAAGAAGCAGCAACGCAACCAGAAACCATTGCGGATAAAGCCTTTAGCAAGGCGCTATTTGGTTCGCATCCCTACGGTTTTAATGCCGAGCCTGAGCAGGTTGATCAAATTAAACGTGATGATGTACAGAAGTTTTACCGCACTTATTATGGGGCGCAGGGCGCGGTGATTGCCTTGATTGGGGACATGAGCCGTGAACAGGCCGCAGAAATCGCAGAGAAAATTTCATTAGATTTACCTAACGCAGACAAACCAGCGCCATTGGCGAAAGTTGTTTATCCAACAGCCGCAAGTGAGCAACGCATTGCACACCCTGCAACACAAGCGCATATCTTGTTAGGGTACCCTGGCATGAAGCGTGGTGATGCAGACTTTTACCCGCTGTATGTTGGGAATTATGTGTTGGGTGGCGGCGGCTTTGTTTCTCGCTTAACCGAAGAGGTACGTGAAAAGCGTGGCTTGGTCTATAGCGTTTATAGTTACTTTAGTCCAATGGCGGAGTTAGGTCAGTTCCAAATTGGTTTGCAAACTAAGCGTGAGCAAGCAGATGCTGCTTTGGGTTTAGTGCGTGAAACCTTGGATAAATTCATCAAAGATGGTGTGACGGATGCAGAGTTAAAAGCGGCTAAACAAAATCTTGTTGGCGGTTTCCCGATGCGTATTGATAGCAATGGCAAGATTTTGGAGTATCTGGCTTTAATTGGTTTTTATCGCTTGCCGATTACGTATTTGGATGACTTTAATGAAAATCTAAACAAAGTCACAAAGGCGCAAATTAAAGATGCATTTAATCGTCGCATCAATCCTGAGAAAATGGTCACGATAGTGGTGGGTAGCGACTCCTAAATTGAGTAGCAAAGCAAATAACACGGTTCGAATTAGTGCAGGGGAGTGGCGTAGCCGCTTACTCAAGTTTCCTGATGTGGATGGTTTACGTCCAACCCCTGACCGTGTTCGTCAAACTGTGTTTAATTGGCTAGGCCAAGAGCTATACGGCTTAAGTTGTTTGGACTTGTTTGCGGGTACTGGCGTCATGGGCTTTGAGGCCTTGTCGCGTGGTGCAACCCAGGCGGTGATGATAGAGAAGTCACGCCCCGCCTATCAGGCCTTAGTTGATAACAAAACGGCTTTAAAGGCGACGAATGCTCAGTTACTCAACCTCGATGCCCTGCAGTTCCTCAAGCAAAACCAGCAAAAATTTGACGTGATCTTTGTTGACCCGCCTTACCATCAGGGGCTACTCGATCAGGTATTACCGCTAATCAAAATGGCCTTATCTGAAGGTGGCTTAATCTATGTTGAGGCTGAGTTTGCGCTAACGGATAACGCCGACTGGGAAGTCTTCAAGGCGGGTAAGGCCGGCAATGTTTTCTACCATCTATTAAAAGCCGCCATTTAGTAAAACCTGCAGAGCCTGTTAGAATTGGGCTATTGACCAAGCACCGCTGGTCGCAATTTGGCTGACACCATGCAAAATAATCTAAAAGTTGTTTATCCCGGGACGTTTGACCCGATCACCATGGGGCACGAAGACATTGTGCGCCGTGCTGCAAGCCTGTTCTCAGAGGTGATTGTGGCGGTCGCGAGCAATCCAGGTAAAAAGCCCTTTTTTGATTTGAATGAGCGTGTTGAGATGGCGAGCCATGTGCTCAAAGACTGCCCCAATGTTAAAGTCATCGGTTTCTCAGGGCTCTTGATGCAGTTTGTGCATGATCAGGGTGCGCGCGTTGTCATTCGTGGCCTTCGTGCTGCATCTGACTTTGAGTATGAGTTCCAATTAGCTGGCATGAATAGAAAACTGCACCCCGAGGTTGAGTCTGTTTTCTTGACGCCGTCTGAGCAGTTCATGTTTATCTCCTCAAGCTTGGTGAGGGAAGTAGCTATATTGGGCGGGGATGTGACGCAATTCGTTTCACCGCATATCCAAACGTGCATTAATAAAAAGTTAAAAAAGTAAAAGAGAGTTAGCGGGTTTATTGTATGGCCTTAATGATTACAGATGAGTGCATCAATTGTGATGTGTGTGAGCCAGAATGCCCTAACGGTGCGATTTATCAGGGCGAGTCTATTTACGAGATCGACCCAAATTTATGTACCGAATGTGTTGGCCACTTTGATAAGCCGCAGTGCCAAAAAGTTTGCCCGATTGACTGCATCCCGTTTAACCCTGAGATGGTTGAATCCAAAGAGCAGTTACAAGAAAAATACCAACGCCTGATGGCGGCTAAATAGATTTAACTGAAAGGAAGTCATGATGCGTATGCTGCATACCATGTTACGTGTGGGTAACTTAGAGAAATCCATCAAGTTCTATACTGAAATTTTAGGCATGAAAGTGCTGCGTCAGCACGATTTCCCTGATGGAAAATTCACTTTGGCATTTGTAGGCTATGGTGATGAGAAAGATCATACCGTGTTAGAGCTCACCTATAACTACGGTGTTGAGAGCTACGACCTGGGCAAGGCCTATGGTCACGTGGCGATTGAGGTGGATGATGCCTACGCGACATGTGAGCAAGTGAAGAAAGCGGGCGGTAAGGTGGTGCGTGAGGCTGGTCCGATGATGCACGGCACAACGGTGATTGCTTTTGTAGAGGACCCTGATGGCTACAAAGTAGAGTTCATCCAAAAGGGAACCTACTAGGTTATGCTCGATTAAAATAAAAAAGCCTGCGTATGCAGGCTTTTTTATTGAGGCTATTGTCGACTATTCAAAGAAGTCTTTTACTTTATCTAACCAGCCTTTAGCGCGCGGGCTGTGCTTCTCAGAGTCTTGTTGATTGATCTCTTCTAACTCACGCAGTAATTCTCGCTGTTTTTCGTTGAGCTTCACTGGCGTTTCAACCACAACGTGGCACATTAGGTCGCCATTTTGATTGCTACGTAGTGGTTTGATGCCCTTGCCGCGCAGTCTAAATGTTGCGCCTGTTTGGGTCTCTGCAGGGATCTTCATCTTTGCGTGACCATCTAGTGTCGGAATTTCAATCTCACCGCCAAGTGCCGCGGTCGTGAAGCTGATTGGCATCTCACAATGCAAATCACCGCCCTCACGCTGGAAGATTTCATGTTGTTTTAAGTGCACAACAACGTACAGGTCGCCGGTTGGGCCACCGTTTACGCCGGCTTCCCCTTCACCTGTTAAGCGAATACGATCCCCCTCATCTACGCCTGATGGAATCTTAACGGATAGAGTTTTGTGCTCTTTGACACGGCCATCCCCGTGACAGCTTGGGCATGGATCTTTGACCATGCGGCCGCTACCATGACATTTTGGACAGGTTTGTTGCACAGAGAAGAAACCCTGTTGCATACGCACCTGACCGTGACCTTGGCAGGTGGTACAGGTCACCGGTGATGTGCCAGCCTTTGCGCCAGAACCATTACATGGGGCACATTTTGACATGACCGGGATGCGGATCTTGGTCTCAGTGCCGCGTGCTGCATCTTCTAGCGAGATCTCCATGTTGTAACGTAAATCAGCGCCGCGATAGACATTAGATCTGCGAGCGCCTCCTCCGCCACCACCAAAGATGTCACCAAAGATGTCACCAAAGGCATCGCCGAAGTTACCAAAGCCAGCACCGCCAGGACCAGGGCCTGCACTTGGGTCTACTCCAGCATGGCCGTATTGGTCATAGGCTGCTCGCTTTTGACTGTCAGAGAGCATCTCGTAAGCTTCTTTCGCTTCTTTGAACTGTTCTTCGGCTTTGGGATTGTCTGGGTTGCGGTCAGGGTGATGCTTCATCGCAAGCTTGCGATACGCCTTTTTAATCTCTTCTTCGGAAGCATCTCGGTTGACGCCAAGGACTTCGTAGTAATCACGTTTTGCCATTATGTTGTCGCTTATTAAGTTGGGCTAAAAATGCAAGAAAGCACATCCAAGTTTTTGACGAGGATGTGCTTAATCTTATCTAATAAAAAGATTATTTTTTATCAGACTTCACTTCTTCAAACTCAGCATCCACGACTTCAGCGTCTACTGTCTTTTCGGCCTGTGGTTGCGCATCAGCACCGCCTGCTTGTTGGGCTTGTTGTTCGGCGTACACTTTTTCGCCTAGCTTCTGCGATGCTTCCATTAGTGCATTAGTTTTAGCTTCAATGGTTTCTTTGTCGCCATCTTTTAGCACATCTTCAACCTCTTTCACCGCCGCTTCAATCTTCGCTTTTTCGTCAGCATCTAATTTATCGCCATGCTCAGTTAAAGATTTCTTCACGCTGTGAATCATGCCATCTGCTGCGTTACGTGCGTCAACTAGTTCACGAAGTGCCTTGTCTTCATCCGCATGCGCTGCTGCATCCTCTTCCATGCGCTTGATCTCTTCTTCAGACAAGCCTGAGTTTGCCTTGATCGTGATCTTGTTCTCTTTGCCAGTCGCTTTATCTTTTGCAGATACGTGCAAGATACCGTTGGCATCGATATCAAAAGTCACTTCAATTTGTGGCATACCACGCGGTGCTGGAGGAATGTCGCTCAAGTTAAACTGGCCTAGGCTCTTATTGCCAGCTGCCATTTCGCGCTCACCTTGCAACACCTGAATGGTTACCGCGTTTTGGTTGTCTTCAGCCGTTGAGAACACCTGGGATGCCTTGGTAGGGATCGTGGTGTTCTTCTTGATGAGCTTAGTCATCACGCCGCCCATCGTTTCGATACCGAGTGACAATGGCGTCACATCTAGCAACAGCACATCCTTAACATCACCTTGTAATACGCCGCCTTGAATTGCCGCGCCAACTGCCACCGCTTCATCAGGGTTTACGTCTTTACGTGCTTCCTTGCCGAAGATCTCTTTCACTTTTTCTTGTACTTTTGGCATACGGCTTTGACCGCCTACCAAAATCACGTCACCAATTTCATCGATGCTCACGCCAGCGTCTTTTAGTGCTGTGCGGCATGGTGCAATGGTGCGTTCAATCAAATCTTCAACTAAAGATTCAAATTTAGTACGTGTAATCTTCACAACTAAGTGTTTAGGGCCAGAAGCATCTGCAGTGATGTAAGGCAAGTTCACCTCAGTTTGCTGCGCTGAAGATAATTCAATCTTTGCTTTTTCAGCGGCTTCTTTTAGACGTTGCTTAGCAAGCAAGTCGTTACGTAAATCAAGACCGTTTTCTTTCTTGAATTCATCAGCCAAGAAATCAATCATACGATTATCAAAGTCTTCACCGCCAAGGAATGTGTCGCCGTTGGTTGAAAGCACCTCAAATTGGTGCTCGCCATCGATGCTTGAAATCTCGATGATAGAAACGTCAAATGTACCGCCACCCAAGTCATAAACTGCAATCTTGCGGTCGCCTTCTTGTTTATCTAAACCAAAAGCTAATGCCGCTGCAGTTGGTTCGTTGATGATACGTTTCACTTCTAAGCCAGCAATACGGCCAGCATCTTTAGTCGCTTGACGTTGGCTGTCGTTGAAGTAAGCAGGCACAGTAATCACAGCTTCTGTCACTTCTTCGCCCAAGTAGTCTTCCGCAGTTTTCTTCATCTTGCGTAAAACTTCTGCAGAGATTTGTGGTGGTGCCATCTTGTTGCCACGCACTTCAACCCATGCATCGCCGTTATCAGCTTTAGCTATGGTGTAAGGCATCAAGTTGATATCCTTTTGAACTTCTTTTTCGTCAAAACGGCGACCAATTAAACGCTTAACCGCGAACAAAGTGTTCTTAGGGTTGGTCACTGCTTGGCGCTTAGCAGGTGCGCCAGTTAAGATTTCGCCATCATCTTGGTAAGCGATGATAGATGGTGT
>RFOR01000004.1 GCA_009926525.1 Methylophilaceae bacterium | reverse complement strand
TTTAGGGCAAAAAGCACTAACAAAATCGGATTCGCTAGGCTGGAATTTGCTCGCTACGCCGTCTCGTTTGCGCATATATACCATAGACTCATTAAGCGGTAATTTGGCGCGCCAAATGCCTTTGCTAAGCCGATTTGGGGCGCAACCAGCGGTGCGTGATGATGCTAGCGTTTATTATCAAGAAGCCGCGACTAAGACACTGGCAAATCTTGATGAAAAAGATGTTGGTCTAACTGTTCAAAAAGCACTTCGTTATTTTGATAACAACCACATCAAGTTAAATGAATTGTTGGCAGATATGCTCGCCAAGCGCGACCAATGGCAAGAAAATGTGGTCAACCACAATGATGCTTCATTGGCTGAAACTGCTTTGTATCAATTAGTGATGGGCGATATGCAAGCCGTCGCGGAAGTAATGAACAAATCCGTGCAAGAGGGTTTGATGCCGATTGCGCGCTATGCTGCATCTAATCTAACATGCGACAAAGTCGTTGCCTTGTTGCGTGATTGGGAAACGCCTATCCCATTCAAACCAGAAGCCTTAGATATGTGGCGGGCTGTAGTGGAGTTGTTGTTGACTGGTAAGAATGAATTTAGATTAGCTGTGAATGTAAACAGTGGCTTCCCTGCAACACCGGAAGGCAATGATTGGAAAGAAAAGTTATACGCTTTTATTGCAGAACTTCGCCAAATTAAAGGGTCTGAGCAGGCTTTGGCTAATCTCCGTCGCTTACCCAATCCCAAATATGATGCACAAAGCCATGAGATTGTTTCGGTGTTTGCGAATTTACTTAAAATCGCTTCTGCTGAGCTTTGGATGGCGTTTCAACGCAATAAAGAAGTCGATTTTGTGCAAATCTCTCAAAATGCTTTATCTGCACTAGGTGATGATGCCCCTAGCGATTTGGCGCTTAAGCTCGATTACCGCATTAAGCATCTTCTGGTTGATGAGTTTCAAGATACCAGCCCAACGCAAATCAAACTATTAGAAAAGCTCACTGCAGGCTGGATGGATGGCGATGCGCGTACTTTGTTTTTAGTGGGCGACCCGATGCAGTCTATCTATCGCTTTCGCAAAGCTAATGTTGGTTTGTTCTTGCGCGTGCTCAAGCAAGGGATTGGCGATTTGTCGCTAACACCACTCAAGCTTTGGCGAAACAATCGCTCTCATGAGGACGTTGTTAATTGGGTGAACGAGGCGTTTTCTCAAGTTTTTCCAGCTGAAGACAGCGTTTCAAGAGGGGCGATTAAGTATCGAAAATTTGTCGCTAAAGCGCGTCCGTCAGCTGGGGCAGGCGTTAAGGTTCACGCAATGCTAGATGGCGCTATAGAAAGCGATGCCGAGGAAGACGCTGAGGATGAAAAGGCGCTAACGGACGTTCGTCAGCTGGAAGCCAATAAAATCATTGAGATTATTAAAGCTACTTGGGCTGAGAGTCCAGCCCGAAAAATTGCTGTACTAGTTCGTGCGCGTAGTCACTTGCATGCATTGGTGGCGGAGATTCGCCGCAATCACGCGGACATCCCTTTTCAGGCAGTTGAGATTGAAGAGCTCGCCAATCGCCAAGTAGTGCAGGATTTACTTTCGCTCACCAACGCCCTGCATCAACGCGCAGACCGTGTGCATTGGTTAGCCATTTTGCGCGCACCATGGTGTGGCTTGAGTTTGGAAGATTTGCATTATCTTGTGGGGCGTGATCAATATCGTACCGTGCTTGATTTGATGCAAGATGAAGTCCATGTGCAAAGATTGAGTGAAGATGGTCGTCAGCGTTTAATGCACGTGCGAGGGGTGATGCAAGAAGCTTTGCAACATCAAGGTCGCATGGAAACTAGCCGCTGGGTGCATGGGGTATGGCTTATGCTAGGTGGCCCAGCTTGCTTGTGGGATGCTGGCGATGTGCGCGATGTGCAGGCTTTTTTTGATCGCATTGATAAGATGGAAATGGCGGGGCAGTTTTCTACTGAGCAATTAGCGGTAGAAGTTGAAAAACTCTATGCGGCGCCCGATGCTAAAGCGCCTGACGCCTTGCAATTTATGACTATCCATAAAGCTAAAGGCTTGGAGTTTGATACGGTGATTTTGCCTGGACTAGATAAGACTACAGGTGGCGGTGAGCAGCCTTTATTGATGTGGGAAGAAGTGCCTAGAGAGTCCTTTGATGATGATGTTGCGGATGTGGATTTAGTGGTCGCACCATTCATTCCAAAATCCAAAAATAAAGCCGAGCAAGTCAGCATTTATGACTATTTAAAATCGCTAGAAAAACAGCGTGCTGATTATGAGGATGCCCGTGTGCTTTATGTGGCAGCAACTCGTGCTGAGCGCTGTTTACATTTATTAGGTGCGGTCAGCGCTAATAAAGACGGTGAACTACATCCTAAGAAAAATACCTTTTTAGAGATTTTGTGGCCTGTGGTTGCACATGAATTTAGCAAAGAAAAATTAGCGCAAATTCAAAATGAATTGCCTAAGCAAATAGGCAGTCAGTTAAGCACAAACCTGCAGGATTTTGTGCCTAAATTAGTTCGTTTAACCAATCCAACAGTGCCTGCCATTTTGCAAGCTGAAGTTGCGCATGGGATGCCGCAAAACCAAGCTTCCAAACAATCTGATCAAGACAAAGATGATGACATTTTGGTCTTAGAAGCCGATATCGGCACGCTGACACATCGTTATTTGGAGTTGATCGCTAATCAAGGATTGGATGCTTGGTCTTTGACTCGGCTTGAGCCTTTGAAGCTGGCGATGCACCGCTGGTTTACCGGTCGTGGTTATGCAATCAGCATGGCCAATCAAGGTGCCGATGCTGTGTTGACATTACTCAAAACAACCTTAGAGAGTTCGCAAGGGCAGTGGCTGCTTCAAAGCCGTGAAAGTGCGACTAACGAACTACAGATTGAAAGTCTTGGGGATGACAGGACTCAGGTTCGCAAAAAAATCATCGACCGTACTTTTGTTCAAGATGGCGTACGCTGGATTGTTGATTACAAAACGGCTAAGCTGGCGGTGAATATTGATGAGACTAACTTGAAGCAAGCTGCTGAGCAACATCGTCAGCAGCTTGAGGGCTATGCTGCACTTTTCTCGGATGAGGGTTTAGGTATCCAACTAGCTGTTTATTTTGTGAGTGTTGGTCAGTTGGTAACTTTATAGCTGCTTAGTGTTTAAAGTGCCTTCTCACGTACCAAATCACAAAGAGTAAGCCAGCGCCAGCAATTAGATAATGGAATTCATGAAAGTATATTTTAAGACTTTCCCAGTTTTCCCCCATCTTGAAGCCTGCAAATGCTAATAAGTAACACCAAATCAGTGAGCCAACAAACGTGTAAGCAATAAACTTGGTTATATTCATACGCGCTACCCCTGCAGGGAATGCAATAAAGGTGCGGACGGCAGGCAATAAGCGTCCTACAAAAATAATCAAGTCGCCGTGTTTGGCAAATGCTTGGTCTGCCCAATTTAAATCCTTGGCAGAAATGAGTACCCATTTCCCATATTTTTCTACTAGCGGTCTGCCACCGTACATGCCTAAGTAGTATGCAGGGATGGAACCTACTACACAGCCAATCGCACCAGCCAACGCCACGCCTAAAAGCGTCATTTCACCCTTGAATACTAAAAATCCTGCGAACGGCATGATAATCTCCGAAGGGAGAGGAATGCAGGCAGATTCAATTGCCATCAGCAAGACAACGCCGTTATACCCTAAGGCAGAGATAACGCTCATAATCCAAGTGGCTAGGACAGCAATGATTTGTTCTAACATTTATACAAACTCTTTCATGATGTTTTTAATGAAATCAGCACGGTGAACGATATCACCATAAGCCACGGTAATACGCAATTTATCAGGGCCGTTCATGCGGCAACGACGGTCACGTTGCAGTAATGCAATTAGCTTGGTTGGGTCTAAATCTGCTTGTTGGCAGAATTGTAATTGAATCGCGCTATCACTGGCATCAATTTTGATGATGCCAAGCGGTTTGGCGGCAACACGCAAACGATGGCAGGCCATCAACGCTTCGCCCTGCTCGGGAAGCATGCCAAACCGGTCGATGAGCTCCTCTTGCATGGTGTCTAGCTCGTCGTCATTCGTGCAGTTAGCGAGGCGCTTGTAAAGGACCAAGCGTTCATGCACGTCAGGACAATAAGCATTCGTCAGCAAAGCTGGCGTATGAAGATTGATTTCTGTGGTGACGCCCAATGGTGCTGATAAATCTGGTTCTTTGCCTTCTTTCAAACGCTTCACCGCATGAGATAGCATCTCTGAATACAAGTGGAAGCCGATTTCTTGCATCTCGCCGCTTTGCGAGTCGCCTAGCAATTCACCTGCACCGCGAATCTCCAAGTCGTGCATGGCAAGATGAAAGCCTGCACCTAGATCTTCTAAGAGCTGAATCGCGTCCAAACGCTTTTGAGCTTGTGGCGTTATTTTACGGTTAGGTTCGGTGAGTAAATATGCATAAGCTTGGTGATGGGAACGACCCACACGTCCACGTAATTGATGCAGTTGTGCCAAGCCAAACATGTCCGCACGGTTCATAATAATCGTGTTGGCGGTTGGTACATCAATACCAGTTTCAATAATGGTAGTACAAAGTAATAAGTTTGAGCGCTGATGATAGAAGTCACGCATCACATGTTCTAGCTCGCGCTCACGTAATTGTCCGTGAGCAATGCTGATACGTGCTTCCGGCAAGATACGCTCTAGCTTTTCGCGCATAGAGTGGATGGTATCAACTTCATTATGTAAGAAATAAACTTGGCCGCCACGTTTAAACTCACGCATCGCGGCTTCACGAATAATGCCTTCTGAATAATCCGTTGCAAAGGTTTTAATCGCTAGGCGTTTTTGCGGCGGCGTAGTAATCACACTGAACTCACGCAAGCCTTCCATCGCCATGCTAAGCGTCCGAGGAATCGGCGTGGCGGTAAGAGTTAGCACATCGACTTCTGCACGCATGGCTTTCAGCTGCTCTTTTTGACGAACACCAAAGCGGTGTTCTTCGTCCAAAATGACCAAGCCTAAATTATCAAACTTCACGTCCTTTGAGATTAAACGATGTGTGCCGATAATGATATCGATACTCCCGTCAGTCAAGCCTTTGAGGGCTTCGGCTTGCTCTTTTGCTGTACGGAAACGAGAAATCTCAGCTACCTTAATCGGCCATTCGGCAAAGCGGTCGCTAAAGTTTTGGAAATGCTGTTCAGCAAGAAGCGTCGTTGGCACGAGCACTGCCACTTGGCGACCACCCATTACTGCCACAAAAGCGGCACGAAGGGCCACTTCTGTTTTACCAAAGCCGACATCGCCACACACCAATCTGTCCATTGGTCTGCCTGATTGCATATCGCTAATAACCGCTTCAATCGCAGAAAGCTGATCAGGCGTTTCTTCAAAAGGGAATCCTTCGGCGAAAGTTTCATAATCATGCAGGCTTAAGGTAAAAGCATGGCCTTTACGTAATGCACGTTGTGCATAAAGATTCAGCAATTCTGCGGCAGTATCGCGAATTTGTTTGAGTGCTTTTTTCTTGGCTTTTTCCCAGTTGCCAGAGCCTAATCTGTGAAGCGGTGCAGATTCTGGTGGCCCACCTGAGTAACGTGAAATCAGGAATAGCTGTGAGACTGGCACATAGAGCTTATCGTCGCCCGCATATTCCAATAGCAAGAACTCGGTTTCACCTTCGCCAAAGTCTAAGTTAATGAGGCCGCGGTAACGCCCAACCCCATGTTGTTCGTGGACGACAGGGTCGTTCTCGCGTAGCTCGGACAAATCTTTAAGCATGCCTTCAGTACTTCGGGCTTTTTCTTTATCACGGCGACGTTGCTGACGCACTGTGGCAGCATATAACTCGGCTTCTGTGATAATCGCCACGTCTTTGTATTGAAAGCCGCTATGCAGCGTAGTTACCCCTAGCATTAGCTTGGCAGCACTGGTATTGAAGTCTTCCCAGCTTTCACAAAGATCAGGCTTGATGCCTTGGTCTGTTAAGAGTTGAAGTATCGTTTCGCGGCGTCCAAGGCTCTCGGCGGCAATCAAGATGCGGCCTTTAAAGTCTTTGATAAACGCCTCTAATTTATGGAGCGGCTTTTCTGCACGGCGTTCAATATCGAGCTCTGGAAGGCCAGTAAGAGCTGCGTCGTTATTGATTGTGAGACGAGGGTAACGATGCGTTTGGCTGAAAAACTCATCCGCTTTAATGAGTAAGGTTTCAGGCGCGAGAATAGGGCGTTCAACATCATGCGCTAGTAGGCGATAACGAGACTGTGCCTCAAACCAAAAGCTCTGCGCGGCATTGTCTAGATTGCCGTGCATGCAGAGCACGGTTTGTTCAGGTAAGTAATCAAGCAGGGTTGCTGTTTTTTCGAAGAATAGTGGTAAGTACCATTCAATGCCACCACTCGCAACACCCTTGCTGACATCTTTATAGATGCGGCTTCTTGAGGGATCGCCTTCAAATTTTTCACGGAAGTTTTGTCTAAACTGCGCAATGCCTTGGTCATCGAGCGGAAACTCACGGGCTGGTAACAACCTAATTTCTGGGACTGGATATAAACTGCGTTGTGTGTCGACATCAAAGGTACGGATGGTCTCGATTTCATCGTCGAATAAATCTAAACGGAAGGGAAGGCTGCTCCCCATTGGGAATAAATCGACTAAGCCACCGCGCACGCTAAACTCACCAGGACTCACCACTTGGCTCACATGATGGTAGCCAGCTTCAGCACATTGTTTTCTTAAGGCTTCTAAATTTAGCTTTTGCCCTTTTTTAAGCATAAAGCTATTGGCCGCCAAGTAAGCCATCGGCGGCAGTTTAATCAGTGCAGTGCCTGCCGGCACGATGACCACATCACAATTGTTTTGGCTAATTTGGTAAAGCGTGGATAGTCGTTCAGAAATTAAATCAGGATGCGGTGAAAAGTGGTCGTAAGGAAGTGTTTCCCAGTCGGGCAATAGATTGGCGACTAGGTTAGGAGCAAACCATGGCATTTCTTCAAGCAGACGCTGCGCATCGAAGGCATTGGCAGTGATGATAGTAAGCGGGGTTTTGCCTTTATTGGCCTTAAGCTCAAGCGCCAATTGTGCAAGGACCGCGCTATCTAAACCAGTGCATGTCTTGTCTATTTTTTTTGTGCTGCCTTGTGCCGGAATGGCTAAGGAAAACTGCATGAAGTCTTGCCGCGAATAATAAGTAAAGAAGCCGTATTATAGCCTTAGCATGGATGCTAAGGCTATGAATAAGGGATAGATTTGGTTTTGCGATGGTTTGAGTAAAGCTTATTTGTATAGTGCGCTAATTTGCGCTTCAGCCGTGATCCAATAATCGCTCGGATTGCCTGCAAAACCATTGTTTTGAGCGATGTAATAGGCTGCAACTTCTGTCATCTTGTAAAGCGCCTCAGGGCTGGGCTTCGCAGATTTTTTGGCAGCAGGTTTTTTGGTACTAGGTTTTTTTGTGGCGACTTTTTTGACAGAGGGCGCTTTTGAAGCGGCAGCTCTCTTGGATACTGTTTTTTCTGGTATTGATTTCTTCGCGGTACTTGGTTTATCAGTTTTGCTGATGGCCATCTTCTTTCCTTTCAAGTTAAACAATAAAACTTTAAAGAGTGCCCATACATGGTAAGTATGGGTGAAGTGCACTCGACGCTATGTCCGGCGCTAATAGTCTGAAGCCACGCTAACAAAACGATGGTTTCGTTTTGTTAGCGCTTTAACGAAAAGTTAGTGGCTTAGCCGAGTAACTTTTTGAAGAATGCCCCAATTGAGCCAAATAAGCCAAGTGATGGCGCAGCTTTTGGTACAGCTGGCGTTGCTGCGACAGCTTTAGGAGCAACAGATTTTGGAGCAGCTACTTTAGGCGCAGCAGGTTTTTTGACGGCAGGTTTCTTAGCCGCAGCTGGTTTTTTTGCTGTGGCTGGTTTAGCAGCTGTTGTTTTTGCTGCAGCAGGCTTTTTGGCTGCTGCAGGTTTAGTTGCGGCGACTTTAGTCGTAGCTACTTTCTTAACTGCAGGCTTTTTAGCAGCTGCAGGTTTTTTAGCTGCTGCAGGTTTTGCAGCTGCTGGGGTTGTTGTCTCGTTTGTCGCCATTTTTAATCCTCTTCGCTTTCAAAGAAATACTTAAGTTAATTTTGTATAACAATTAATACATGACCGAGTAATGCATAAACCGAAGTAAAACACAGTTTAAGTTTTTTGCCAAACAGTCATCAATCTTTTAAGCCGTTCCGCCTACAGTTAGGCCATCAATTCTTAAGGTTGGTTGCCCCACCCCGACCGGAACACTTTGACCTTCTTTGCCGCAAGTGCCAACACCGCTGTCCAATTCCATATCATTGCCTATCATTGAGACGCGCGTTAAAACATCAGGCCCATTGCCGATAAGGGTGGCACCTTTAACAGGGTAGGTAATTTTGCCGTCTTCAATCATATAAGCTTCAGCAGCGCTAAATACGAACTTTCCGCTTGTGATGTCCACTTGTCCGCCACCGAAGTTAGCCGCATACAAACCATTTTTAACTGACTTGATGATTTCCTCTGGTGGCATATCTCCATTTAGCATGTAGGTATTGGTCATGCGCGGCATAGGAATATGCGCATAAGATTCGCGGCGCGCATTGCCAGTTAGTGGCATGCCCATTAAACGGCTATTGAGGCTGTCTTGAATATAGCCGCGCAAAATACCATCTTCAATTAACACAGTTCGCTGTGTTGGGTTGCCTTCGTCATCAAGGCTCAATGATCCACGACGGTTGCTAATCGTGCCATCATCCACCACCGTCACGCCCTTTGAAGCAACGCGTTGGCCAATTTTTCCTGAGAAAGCTGAACTACCTTTGCGGTTAAAGTCGCCTTCTAAGCCGTGACCAATGGCTTCGTGTAATAAAATGCCTGGCCAACCTGCGCCCAATACAACCGTCATATTGCCCGCTGGGGCAGGGCGCGCATCTAAATTGACGAGTGCTTGATGTACAGCTTTTTCCGCATAATCTTGTAAGACAGCGTCAGTAAAGTAAGCATAATCAAAACGACCTCCACCGCCTGCTGATCCTTGTTCACGGCGACCATTACCTTCGGCAATCACGTTAATAGAGAGTCGAACTAAAGGACGAACATCAGCAGCCATCACCCCATCATGTCGCGCCACCATGATGACTTCATACTCGCCAGCGATAGAAGCCGTAACTTGCGAAATGCGCGGGTCTACTTTTCGAGCGAAGGTTTCTAGGCGTTCTAATAATTTCACTTTGGCTTCTGCGCTAAGCGATGCAATCGGGTCTTGTGGAATATAAAGCTGTGGTGCTTCAACGCGCTCAACAATGCCAGTCTTGTTTGCCTCAAAGCTATCATTGCCCATGTCAGCAATGGCTTTTGTCGCATTTGCTGCTTGTTGAAGAGCGGGTAAGTTAATGTCGTCTGAGTAAGCAAAAGCAGTTTTTTCGCCACTGACTGCGCGAACACCGACGCCTTGGTCTATGCTGAAGTTGCCTGATTTTACTTGGCCCTCTTCTAGGCCCCAGCTTTCCGAGCGACTGTATTGGAAGTATAAATCCGCATAGTCAATCTCATGCGTCATGATGTTGTTTAACACACCCTGCAAAGCAGGGATGTCTAGATTTGTTGGGTCTAGCAATGTTTCAGTGGCAGTGCTGAAGTGATTGGTTTGCGTTGGTGTGTTATGGTCTTGTTTCATGCAGATACTTTCATGTATTACTTATTGATGCGTTTAATATAGCAGAAGCGGGGCATTGCCCCGCTAAGTAAAATCTTTAATATAAAACTTAAGGTGAAGATTTATTTAAAAACAGTGCGATGTTGTAAAGCAGGTAGGCTTTTACGTAAGCTGCTCTGATAGTCTAAGTTCATCGATGCGATCACCACGCCAGAACCACGAGGTAAGCGGTCAAGCACTACGCCCCAGGGGTCCACGATCATACTGTCGCCGTGCGTTTCACGACCTGAAGCATGATAGCCACCCTGTGCTGGGGCTAAAACATAGCATAGATTTTCAATAGCACGTGCGCGTACTAAGGTTTCCCAATGGGCTTTCCCAGTAGTTTCTGTAAAAGCTGCAGGCACTAAAATTAAATCAACTTTATCCATGGCGCGATAAAGCTCAGGGAACCGCAAGTCGTAGCAAATAGACAATCCAATTTTGCCAAATGGACTATCCACTGTCACAACTTGATTACCTGGAACGATGGTTGATTCTTCATGATACTTTTCGTTACCTAGGTTTAGGCCAAACAGATGAATTTTGTTGTAGCGCGCGACTAACTTTCCTTTGTTGTCATAGACCATGCAAGCATTATAAATTTTGTCTTTAGTATCAGATTGAAGCGGTACTGAACCAGCCACAATCCAAACATCACGTTTCTTAGCGGCGCTAGAAAGAAACTGCTGAATCGGGCCAGTCCCTTCTTTTTCACTCGCTTTTACTTTATCGGTGTCCTTGATGCCCATAATCGCAAAGTGTTCTGGAAGCACAATCAGTTTTGCACCTTGCGCTACAGCAATTTTAATCAAGCGTTCGGCTTCGCTTAGATTCGCTGAAACAATTGGGCCTGAGAATCCTGCTTGTCTAATCAAGCGACCGAAAGCAGCAGCGCGGTTCTTCGTCAAGGTCTTGTTAATAGCGTCAATAGAATTCTTCTTTTTTTCATAGGTAGGTTTATCAACACCGGCAGCGGCATATCCAGTAACAGCGATCTCATCGCAACCCTTGCTCTTGAATGCTGCACTAATTGATTTAGCGGAAGCTAATGCTTCAGACATGCTTGTAAAGGTAGCGGAGTCTGGCTTGAATTCCACACCATCTGATTCGTACAATCTGGTTTTGCACTCAGGTATCACAACTGGAGCTACCTTGACAGCTTGTGGATGTGGGCTGCCTGCTCCACACTGGCCACAAACTTCCATCAGCTTGCCATGGCCCAGAGAAATTACTTCTCTCCAGAAAGCTTCAAGAGAAGTCCTCGACTTCTCAGAGAGAGATTGATTAACGCCGTCTACTTGGCCTAATCCGTACCAATAAACTTCCGCACCACCAAGATCTGGGATTTCGCCAGAGGCCTTTAGGCGCTTAGCCAAAAGAGTGGCTGTTGTTTTGCTCTTTGGGAATGAACCTAAAGTCTGCATCTCAATTGCACCAGCAGTCTGAATGCCGTTTCCTAGAATGAAGATTTTTTTGGGGCCAGAAGCGATTGTCAGTTGATCCGCAGCAATGCTAAGCGATTTAAGGATGTTGCTTTCCGGCTTGGTTTCAACTTGATCATTTGGACGCTTGAAACCACCTGCTGCGCAATTGTTTGCAAGTCTAAATATTCCAAAGGTGCTGTCAATTGCACTGGTGATGTCGTACTCGGCATCACCCATTGGTTGAACGGAAAGTTTCGACAGCATTCTAGGGTTACCATCGGCTAGCACAACAGAAAACTCTCTACCCTTAGCTTCCTTCAATTGGGCTTTAGGCAGTGAACCACCAAGAGTTGCCTTAACTTCGGTTTCTGAAGCTGTAATAACTGTTTCAAAGTCAACGAATGTATCTGTTGGAGCAAGGATGGCGACAGTCTGAGATGGGATCAGAGCCGGAGACTTCTGCACTGATAGCGCGCAGTAAACGTGTGAGTCATCTTTCTTCACGATGAGACCATCTGCTGAAATCACTTTGCCACCGCCGCAGGCAGTTAGAAAAAGGGGAAGCACTAGTGCAAGCGCCGCAAATTTGTGACTGGTTCTGCTAGTCATTGCTCTGCTTTCTAGATCTCTTGATTTTGAATTTACTTTCGGGCAAGTACTCAGTTGTGAAGACAGGGGTTCCCTGTTGATTTACCAAGGCTCTTCTGTAGACAGCCTTGGCTGATTCGCCCACCTGAGGGTAGCTGGCTGCGCGTTTGTCCCACTGCTCACTGATAGCAGCTAGCTGTTTCAGGCTGGCTTCAAGATCAGCTTCAGTCTTCTGTAGACGAGATTCTGCCACTCTGAGTGCGCGTAGCTTGTTGAAGTAAACAAATAGCAGTCGTGAGTATCGGCTTTTGTGAGGGTTGCTATTCATCGACCTAATCAAAATCCAAAGACCAAGACCGATAAGGATCAACAAGCTGAAAATAAAGACAGCAATCTGGATGTCATCAGGCATCGGTTTGTTATATCGGGTTACGTAGAAGTCCATCATCAAGTTGAAACGAAGCACTGTCATACCGTAGACGTAGCCTCCCCAAGCGGCCATTACTACACCAGCGATAATCCAGTCTTTGACGCTTCTAGAGTTTTTGCTTCTAGCGTCAGCAATAGCCTTACCGACTAAGTGTGGGAAAAGAATTTGAACACCAATTGCAGGAGCCGAAAGCATAAGAGCCTCATCCTGGTTGCTAGTAATAGTTCTTAGCGAGAGGAAGACAACCAAAGCATCAGCTGCAGCAACGAGAACTAAAGTTGCCCATTCTCTAAGCACGCCTGTGATGTGCTTCCATCGTGAAGTGGTGTCAGGAGCGACTCCTTCCCAAAAACCGCCATGCTCACCCTTTTTAGAACCGGTAAGAATCTCTGATTCCTCAACAATTTGCTGCTTGATCGCGTCGCGCTCTGCTTCAGCATCAACAACATGGCGTTTGTGTACTTCAATGAGTTTTTCGATGTATTCAATAACCATTCGAAGAGGGAGTTCTGCACGTCCCTTACGCTCAGGAGTTCTGGCCTGCTGCAAGGACAGTATTTCTTGGACGCTGTCCTCATAAGGCATCTGCTCATAGCCTTCTTCGGAGAACAGGAATTCGTCGTAGGCTTTTGAATTTTTGTCAGCTTCAGCTGCTTGTGTACCTAAAGCGATAAAAACGTTGTCATCGATATCTGAAGGTAAATCTGGAAGCGCTAGCAGAATCTTGCGAGCTCTCCTCTTGACGCGAATGCGCCAGAATAGGTCAGCCATGGGTTATTTGGTTTTTCTCTCTGGAAGCTCTTTGTCAAACTGGTCTAGTTCGACTGAAGGGTGAACTCTGTATACAGGTAACTCAGCTGCTGCTGCTTCAACATCTGCCTTGAGCTTTCTAGCTCTGGACTGGTTGTAAATAGAACCCTTTAGTCTGTATAGGTTTTCCCAGAGAGGCTTAACTTCATCAGCACGTCTAATAAGTGCAAGACCGGTTTCCTTGTTTGAAGAGTATTGGCTTCTTAGGTCAGACATCTCTTGCTCGAGGGCAGCTAGGCGCAGAGTGGCAGCCTTCTGTTCGCGACCGGTCTTACCCATGCTCGCCTTTTGCTTGTCAATCTTCACAAACAATAGGTCTAGTTCTGCTTCAATTCTTGAGTTACCTGTCACGTAAGGAGAAGAGACTCTAAGCAGCCAGTCGTTTAGTGCAATTTCACCACGCTGCGAGTATGACTCAAATTCGTTGATGGCTTGGGTGCGAGTAAAGTCCTTCAGCCCCTGCATCTTCTTTGCATCGCGTCGACCCATTCTGCGGATCTTGAGGATCTCGCAGTAATAGAGCTTCTTCGGAACACTTGGGTTATTAAATGAAGCCTTTGCCGCCATGAGTGACCTCCCAGTCGATGCGTTCCCGCATGGTGTTTTGCACAACGTCTCTAAACTTACCTGCAAAGATGGATGTTCTCAATAGGGAATAATCTGAGTTAATCCCCTGTTTTCCTTGTCTTTTGGCTATAAATAGAAGGACCTCGTCCCTGAAACTAAGGCCCCAACGAGGGCTTGGGCAAAAGCATTGCTATTCTGCCGTTGCAGGGAGAATCGGGAAACGGGCTTTTAGACTATTCAAAGAAGAAAGGCCAAGATGCCAGCATCGGGTAGCGGAACCAAAGTAAAAGATGATCTAAGGCTTATAGACCATCTCAGCTTCAGCGTCACCTGTGACTATAAAGACTGTGAAGGCACAGCGACTCACAGACTTATCTGTCCTTGCGGCCAGTTCGAGTTCATGTGTGACCAGCATGCCAGCGCTGCCAAAGCAGCGCCTAAAGGTAGCTGGATTGTGTTTGATAAGTCTTGTAAGCACCGGGTAGATATGTTTGAGTGCGGGAAAGAACCTATTTAGCGGCAATCTCCAGAAGCCCAGCTAGACGGCTAATTGCTTTGACTTCAGCAACAGTCCTAAATTGGCTTTGCAATAGGGTTTCACTGAAAACTAGGTAGCAAGTGGCCTTAGCCCGGCTAATCGCAACATTCAACCTGTTCCTGTCTAAAAGGAACTCCAAGCCTCTTGGAGCATCCATGCTGGATGATGCGGCAAAGCTGTAGATGACTGCCATGCCTTCTCGTCCCTGGAACTTGTCGACAGTTCCCACCATTACATCTTCAAACCCGGCGTCGTTCAGTTTCTGCCTGATGAGATCTACCTGCGCGTTATAGGCTGCCACGACTAGAACATTGGAAGGATCTTTTCTCGCGTGAAGAGATTCAACCAACTTCACAACAGTCAACGCCTCCTCTTCACTTGAAGTGGAATTACCAATGTGTGGGACTGGAATAGTAATCAATCCCTGTTCATGTCCATCAATCTTGTTAGTAACAGTTGACGGGTGAGATCTCAATTTCCCTTCGTAAGCCAACCAACTTACTGCGTGGTTGACCTCTGGATGCAATCTTCTGGTGACTTCAATGAAGTAACCCATGTTTGGAGGGAGAATCGAATGGTCTCCCATGTAGTGACCTAAAGCAGAGTTCTCAACTCCACCTGGGTGTACGGCGGTAACTACTTGAGCAAGCTGTTGCGGATCCCCCATAAGGACTATGTTCTTAGCAAAGCCGCTAACAGCCATGCAATCAACAAGTGAGTACTGTGCCGCCTCATCTACGAATAGGTAATCTACTTGTCGCTCTCGGACTCTTTCATTGCTGAAGAAGTATGAAGTTCCAGCTATTAGGAAAGCACCATCTTGTTTCCGCACCCAGGTAGCGGCAGGAGAGGTGTCCTTGATTTCCCACACCTGAGGGGGTGCGTCTTTCTGTGCTTTCATTATTAACTCAATGGGGACTCCAGCTTCGACACAGGCTTGTAGAACATTATCGATTGCAGAATGTGAAGTAGCAGTGACTGCAACTGTTTTACCGGCAGCAATTAGATGAGCAATAGTGCGTGAAGCAAGATAAGTCTTTCCAGAACCAGGAGGGCCTTGAATAGCTAGAACAGAATTATCCAAATCCTCAACAGCCGCTATCACTGAAGGTAGGTAGTTATCCGGATCAGGAGTCGGTAAAGAGTTCAAAGACTTTAGCTTGGGAGGTCTACGCATTAATAAATCCATAATCGCAGGATCATTCGGAGCAGGATTGAGCGGAGAACCCCAAGCCTTAGCGATGCCATTGGCAAGATTTGTTAGCTCTCTTTGTTTTGCAACAGTTGAAAAAGAAGTAACGTCAATGATTGCATCAGGAATGAATCTGTCTGACCCTTTTCGGACTCGTCGAGTAAAGGTCAAAGACCCTTCTAAGAATTCGACAACCTCACCGTAATCTCTATTTTGTCTCTTACCCTCTGACCGGTAACGGGTAATGATACTCATACGCTTTTTCGGGATGAAGAAGTCACCATCCGAGAGCTGTGCGGTGTATGTGACAATTTGCTTTGCTGTGCCGTCTCGCCCAGTCTTGACTTCTCTCGAGACTTCGGTTACTTCTGTAATTGAAGCGGCAGTTCTGTCCCGAGAAAGCATCTCGTCATCCATCAGAACTTTGATGGCTATGTCTGCCCAAAACATGACGTCTTCGCGTTTATAGAAAAGTATTGAGTGTGTGAGAGCTAGCCAAACAGTTGCTCTGTAATCAGCTTCTAGGTCTTTACCCCATTCCCAACCCTCAACTTTGTCGAATAGTTCTTGAGTTTGAGCGTGAAGTTCAGCTAGCTCGATCTCTTTATTGGTTAGGGCGCGATCCCCATCCTCCTCATCTGAATCGCCTGGTTCAGACAATCCATATTTGGAGCACGCTCCTTCCATTCCTTCTAGCCAACGGTAAAGCTCTCTGGTAGACCAAACGTCTTCAAGGTTATAGAGCCTGAGTTCTGCATAGATCTGCGCTGCTTCACTCTGGGCTTTGGCTCTCTCGACCGGGTCGATACCTGGGTGCTTAGACAACTGGTCTAACTCCCTCCATCGGTCATACTCATCGATACTCGCTGTGGCCTTTGTCACATCTGACGAACGAATAAATTTGTAATGACGCTCCAGCTTCTTAATCGAATAACTCTCTTCACCGATAATCAAAGAGTTTCTAACTATGTTGAACATGTCAACCAGCCGATCTGTTGCAATTAGCCAGGACACTTCTTGCTCATACATCCCGTGTCTTTGGGCCAGACGCTTTAGAGCACTCACCTCATAACTTGCATAATGCAAGTTAAAACGTAGACTGTGTTGAGTAG
>RFOR01000030.1 GCA_009926525.1 Methylophilaceae bacterium | reverse complement strand
CCAATGCGAATAGTTCCGGGTTGAGCAAATGTTGCGGGCTTCAAGTTTGTTGCATTGATTTTCAACAACGCCATGTCATTGCCAGGGTCACTGGCCAACACAGTTGCTATGCGTGGTTCAGTTTCGCCAGCAAAACGAGAAAGTTTGAGTGAGTCGCCTGTGTAATCAGCATGCCGATAAACGCCTTCTTGCTGATAATGGTGCCCAAGAATGACTAATTTTTTACCGAGTTTTTGTTTGGCCGCCGCAATACGCGCCTGCAAGTCTTCATCATTGCGAGCTTGATAAGGTTCAAATTTAATTTGAGAAACTTGCATAGTCATTCCATTAAAGTATTAATTGGTGTCGCTCACCGAGCAATCTTAACGCTTCCACATTCGTCCAGGAAAATACGCGCTTGGCTGCCTCGCGCCAGTCCACCCATTCATAAGCAACATGCTCATTAGGCGCTAATTTTACATCTACAATGTTTGGCAATTCTAAACCAAAGATATGCTCAGTATTATGTGTGACTCCCGGCGCATATCGGTAACGCCAATGTTCGTATATCTCATACGTTTGGGAGAAATGCCAATCTGACAAATCAAACTGCGTCGCATCCAAACCCGTTTCTTCCATTACCTCACGAACAGCTGTATCGCGCAATGAAGCATCTTCAGCTTCAAGGCTTCCTGTCACTGATTGCCAAAAGCCTGCTTTATCCGCACGCTCGATTAACAATACTTTTAAATCAGCCGTGTGAATCAACACTAAAACAGAAATTGGGGTTTTGAAATCCACAGATGCAATCCACTGAAAATTAAAAAAGGCGCTTTCAAAGCGCCTTTTTCTTTCTACTTAAGCGCCTGCGACATTTGGCGTACGCACTCGAATATGCAATTCGCGTAGTTGTTTCTCATCTACTTCGTTTGGCGCATTTGTCATCAAACATTGTGCACGTTGTGTTTTCGGGAACGCAATTACGTCACGAATAGACTCAGCACCTGCCATCAAAGTCACTAAACGATCTAAACCAAACGCCAGACCACCATGTGGTGGCGCGCCGTATTGAAGCGCATCAAGCAAGAAGCCGAATTTTTCTTGGGCTTCTTCTTTGCTAATCTTCAATGCATCAAATACTTTTGATTGCACGTCTTGTTTGTGAATACGCACTGAACCGCCGCCCACTTCCCAGCCATTAAGCACCATGTCGTAAGCTTTAGATAAGCAAGCGCCAGGGTTAGTCGTGAGTAAGTCTTCGTGACCGTCTTTTGGTGCCGTGAATGGATGGTGAAGGGCAACCCAACGATCTGCTTCTTCATCATGTTCAAACATTGGGAAGTCGACCACCCATAAAGGCGCCCAAGCACGCCCATCGACATGGCCTTTGTCGTGACCCACTTTAAGGCGAAGCGCGCCCAAAGCTTCGTTCACCACTTTAGTTTTATCTGCACCAAAGAATACGATGTCGCCATTTTGTGCGCCTGTGCGCTCAATAATGGCTTTCAACGCTGTTTGGTGAATGTTCTTCACGATAGGGCTTTGCAGGCCCTCTTCGTTTAATTGGGTAATGTCGTTAATCTTGATGTACGCCAAACCTTTAGCGCCATAAATTTTCACGAACTCAGTGTAAGCGTCGATTTCAGAACGGCTGATAGCCGCACCGTTAGGCACACGCAAAGCTGCGACACGGCCATTTTCCATATTTGCAGCGCCCGCAAACACTTTGAAATCAACATCTTTCATCACATCTGAAAGCTCAGTGATTTCAAGTGTGACACGCATATCTGGCTTATCTGAACCATAACGCGTCATGGCTTCAGAGAACGGCATACGTGGGAATTTTGCTGGCAAATCGATATCTTGCACGCCTTTGAACATCTTACGAATCATGTCTTCGACAATGTTCATAATCTCTTCTTCACCCAAGAACGAAGTCTCAATATCCACTTGGGTAAATTCTGGCTGACGGTCTGCGCGCAAATCTTCATCACGGAAACATTTAGTGATCTGGAAGTAACGGTCAAAACCTGACACCATCAATAATTGTTTGAATAGCTGTGGTGACTGTGGCAAGGCGAAGAACATACCATGATGCACACGGCTTGGTACCAAGTAATCACGTGCACCTTCTGGGGTACTGCGCGTCAGCATTGGCGTTTCAACTTCAATAAAACCGTTGCTATCCAAATGGTCACGCAAAGTTTTAGCCACGCGGTAGCGCAACATCATGTTTTTTTGCATCGCTGGGCGACGGAGGTCGATATAACGGTGCTCAAGACGCACAGTTTCAGTTAAATTTTCATCATCCAGCATAAATGGGGGCGTGAGCGATGGATTGAGGATTTCAATCTCTGTTGCCAACATTTCCACTTCGCCTGTAGGCATATTTGGGTTCACGGTGCCTTCAGGACGCGCACGAACTTTACAAGTCACTTTCAATACGAATTCACTACGAACTGTTTCTGCAATTGCGAATGTTTCTGGGGTGTCTGGATCAATCACAATTTGCGCCATACCTTCACGGTCACGCAAGTCGATAAAAATAACGCCGCCGTGGTCACGACGACGATGCGCCCAACCACATAAAGTTACTGTTTGGCCAATGAGGTCGCGGTTTACATGTCCGCAGTAATGAGTACGCATATTAAAAAGTTCTTTAGAAAATAATGTTAAAAGTGAATCAATAAATTAAGCGTCTGATGTTTCATCAACGCCAGGATCATGTTCTAAGGTCGGCAGCACCGCCGGTGCAACCACACCCATAGAAATAATGTATTTCAAAGCTTCATCCACGCTCATGTGCAATTCAATCACATCGCTTTGGTGCATCATCAAGAAAAAACCAGAGGTTGGATTAGGCGTGGTTGGTACATAAACACTGACATAATCACCTTTCAGATGGTTCGCTACATCACCACCTGGATGACCTGTCATAAAGGCAATCGTCCAGCATCCTTGGCGTGGATATTGCACCAACAAAGCCTTACGAAACGCATTGCCTGAGTCTGAAAATAAAGTATCAGACACTTGCTTAACACTTGAATAAATCGACTTAACGACTGGCACACGGGCAAGCATCGCTTCCCAAAGCGCAACTAAGCGCTTACCAAAAAAATTAGTGGCAATCACGCCTGTGAACAAAATAATCAGCAAGGTTAAAATTGCGCCAATGCCAGGGACGGTACGGCCAAGCTGTGCTTCTGGACGCCATTCAACAGGCAATAACAACAAGCTTTGGTCCATCACGCTAATCAGCGTGCTGAGCACCCATACTGTGATAAACAGTGGAACAAGCACCAATAAACCGGTAATAAAGTTTTTTTTCATATTTCGCTTTTGCTCTATTTATAAATCGCTTAGTGACAAGCGCAACCAGTTGCACAAGCTGCTGAAGCGGCTTCTGCTTTTGTTTCAGAAACGCTCGCGTCTAGTTTGCTTGTATTGGGCTTAGCAGAACCGCCCTTAAAATCAGTGGCGTACCAACCCGTGCCATTCAATTGAAAAGCTGGCGCTGAAACTTGCTTTGCAAAGCTTTCTTTACTGCATTCTGGACAAGCTGTGACACTAGGCTCGCTGACCTTGCGCATCACTTCTTTTTTAAAGCCACAACTTGTGCATTGGTAATCATAAATAGGCATATCACGCTCCTACTCGAAAAAACAGAATTATACCCGAACAGGCGGGCTTACACATTCCCATTAATCTGCGGGTTAGGGGTGACTTTCCAAGGGGCAACTTTTAATAGCAACAACATGCCGGGAATCGCCAGAACAAAACACAGCACAAAAAAGTTAACCCAACCAAAATACTCCACCAAATAACCCGTTGCGGCGTTGGCAAAAGTCCGTGGTACTGCAGCTAAGCTTGTAAACAAAGCAAATTGCGTTGCAGTATAAAGTGGATTGGTCGTGTGAGCGATGAAGGCCACAAATGCCGCCGTGCCAAGGCCCACGCCCAACGCCTCTAAACCAATCACCAACGCGAGCCAAGGCAAACTATGGCCAACCGTTGCCAACCAAGCAAAGCCTAAAATGGCAATCATTTGCACTGCACCAAAAATCCACAAGGCACGGTTAATGCCTAAACGCATCATCCAAACTCCGCCCAACATACCGCCAATCACGCTAGGCCAAAGCCCTGCATTTTTTGCAACTAAGCCAATTTCAGTTTTGCTAAAACCCATCTCAAGATAAAACGGGGTCGCCAAAGCAGTTGCCATGCTATCGCCTAATTTATACAAAAAGATGAACAGCAAAACGGTGAGCGCACTTTTTAATCCATTGCGCGCAATAAATTCCTTAAATGGCTCAACTACAGCCGCACGTAAGGTTTTTGGGGCGACGTTTTTAAGTACTGGCTCTGTGATTAATAAAGTCATCACCAAGCCCGGCAGCATAAACAAAGCCGTAATCATAAATACGTTAGACCAGTCCATGTGGTCGGCCAAGATTAAGGACAAAGAACCTGGCACTAAGCTAGCAATTTTATAGGCATTGACGTGCACTGCGTTACCAAGACCAAGCTCAACGTCAGGCAACAACTCTCGTCTATAAGCATCAAGTACCACATCTTGGCTGGCACTTAAAAATGCGACCAACACACAGAAAAACGCGATAGTGCGGATATCTAATTGCGGATGGAAAAATCCAAAGACTGGCAACGTAATAAGCAAACCAATTTGTGTAATGAGCAACCACCCACGGCGGCGACCAAAGGGAAGTGCATATCGGTCAAACAAAGGCGCCCAAATAAACTTCCAAGTAAATGGCAGGCCAATCAGCGCAAACAAGCCGATCTCTTTAAGTGAAACGCCTTCGCTTTTTAGCCAAGCGGGAAGCAAACTAATCAGAATATAAAGTGGCAAACCCGAACTAAAGCCTGTGAAAATACAAATCAACATGCGCTTATTAAGCAGGGCTTGTAAAAAATGGTCGTTGTTTTTCATAGGCTCAACATTACCCGAAAAGTACCTAGTCATGCCACAATATCAGCATGCTTGAATTAAGTTTAATGAGTGCTTTTTTAGTCGGCCTGCTTGGTGGCGGCCATTGTGTTGGCATGTGTGGTGGGATTGTCGGCGCAGTAAGCATGCACTTACCAAAAAGCAAATCCAAAATCCCTTTTTTATTGACCTACAACGTAGGGCGGATTTTAAGTTACACGCTCGCTGGTGCGATTGCCGGTTTAGTGGGCGCATCCAGCTTTTTTCTACAACACGTCTTGCCCATACAACACGTTTTATCCGGCATCAGTTGTTTAATGCTCATTGCGCTTGGACTTTATTTAGCTGGCATTTGGCATGGTGTGACTTATTTAGAAAGCGCTGGAAAAGCCATCTGGAAAATACTACAGCCTTATTCAAAACGTTATATTCCTGTGCAAAATTGTAGACAGGCTTTAATTTTGGGTGGCTTATGGGGATGGTTGCCCTGCGGCTTGGTATATAGCGTTTTGATTGCGGCGATTGCCACAGGAAGTGCGATGAGCGGGGGATTGCTGATGCTGGCTTTTGGGCTTGGGACATTACCCACTTTGGTCACCATGGGCATGGCAGCCGTTAGGCTCAAAACCGTATTGCAAAATATTTGGGTGAGACGTGCTAGCGGATTGCTGGTCTTGGGGTTTGGTTTACTAGGCTTGCTAAGACTTATTTAGCGCGCAGGCGATACATCGCCAAAGCCCCCATTATATTTGGCATAAAGTGCACAGCCTCTTTATCGTTAAGCACCAAGCGCTCTTGAATCACAATATCGCTTTTACGGCAGAATTCATCAAAGTCTTGAATTGTGCATAAATGGACGTTGGGTGTGTCATACCACTGGTACGGCAAGGTATCAGAAACAGGCATATGGCCAGCCAATGCCAATTGGAAGCGATAACGCCAATAGCCAAAGTTTGGAAAAGTTACAATCACTTCACGACCCACACGAAGCATCTCTTTAACAATCGCCTCTGTGTTCAGCACCGCTTGCAAGGTTTGCGACAAAATCACCACATCAAAAGACTGCGCTTCAAAGCCAGACAAGCCTGATTCCAAGTCCATCTGAATCACATCAATGCCGTTATTCATGGCTTTTAGCCAATTTGCATCGTCTTTTTCAACGCCGTAAGCGCGCACATTGTGTGTTTTGCGAAGCTTAGTCAGCAAAGCGCCATCGCCGCAACCCAAGTCCAGCACCTTAGCATTTGGAGAAATCCATTTAGCAATTAATTCAAAGTCAGCACGGTTTTCAGCATTGAGTGCGATATTTTTTTCTAGATTTCCCATATCACACCTCAGTCTTTGCAAAGTAAGCACGCATGATGTTGTGATAATGCGCATCAGGCATTAAGAAGGCATCGTGGCCATGTGCTGCTGTGACTTCCGCATAGCTTACTGAAAGCTCATTATCAAGTAAGGCTTTGACGATCTCGCGTGAACGCGCTGGCGAGAAACGCCAATCGCTAGTAAATGAAACTACCAAAAAGTCAGCCGTGACTTTGGCCAAAGCTAGTGATAAATCGCCACCATATTCAAACGCAGGATCAAAGTAATCTAAAGCGCGGGTCATGCGTAAATAAGTATTCGCATCAAACTCACCAGCGAATTTATCGCCTTGATAACGCAAGTAAGATTCCATTTCAAATTCAACATCAAAGCCGTATTTGATAATGCCATCGCGTAATTTTCGGCCGAATTTTGCGCCCATTGCGTCATCGCTCAAATAAGTAATGTGACCCAACATGCGCGCAATGCGCAAACCTCTTCGCGGCAAAACGCCATGATTAAAATAGTCGCCTTCGTAAAATTCAGGATCAGTAATGATCGCTTGGCGCGCCACTTCATTAAATGCAATATTCTGGGCTGTTAAATTAGGGGCTGAGGCAATGACCAAAGCGTGGCGCATACGCTCAGGATAAGCGATAGCCCATTGTAAAGCCTGCATGCCACCCAGGCTACCTCCTAGCACTGCGGCGAGTTGTTTAATGCCTAGAAAATCTGCTAATCGGGCTTGTGAATTGACCCAATCTTCAACCGTTACAATCGGGAAAGTTGCACCCCATGGTCTATCCGTATCTGGATTTGTACTGAGTGGGCCACTACTTCCATGACAGCCTCCAAGATTATTCAGGCCAATCACAAAAAATTTATTAGTATCAAGCGGTTTACCAGGGCCGATAAGGTTATCCCACCAGCCAGGATTTTTGTCATCTTCGTGATGCTTGCCCGCCACATGATGGTGCCCAGAAAGCGCATGGCATATCATTACAGCATTGGATTTATCGGCATTGAGTTCGCCGTAAGTCTCATAAATAAGGTTGAACTGAGGCAACACTTGACCGCTTTTTAGCGTGAGTGGCTCATTAAAATGCGCGATTTGTGGGGCAACGATGCCGACGTATGAATTTTCTGACATGCGCTGATTATACTATGGCCGCGTTAAATTGCGCCAAATGTGACGCGCAGCGTGCCCGCGATGTCTTTTGCATGGTCAATTTGGCTAAAGCCTCGTGCTTTTAATAATAAATAAACTGCATCAGCTTGGTCGTAACCATGCTCAAGCATTAGCCAGCCATTTGGGTTGAGGTAATCGGGCGCGTCTTGAGTGATTTTCCGAATATCGTCCAAACCATCAACGCCAGAAGCTAATGCTGATAAAGGCTCAAAGCGTAAATCGCCTTGTTTAAGATGTTCGTCATCTTGTGCAATATAGGGCGGATTGCTAATAATGACATCAAATCTTTCGGCTTCTTTATCTAAATTA
>RFOR01000029.1 GCA_009926525.1 Methylophilaceae bacterium | reverse complement strand
AGATGTGTATAAGAGACAGCTTGAAAATTGATGAAAAAGTCTACCGTACCATTTGGCCTATTACTGGTGCGGACTCGACCAAAAATGATGTGAGATTTTCTGTGCAAATTATCGATCAAACGATGCTTCCACATCGCTTCGAAGTCAAAGAATTAGCGCATCTTGATGAAATGATAGTCGCCATCAAAACCATGCAAGTACGTGGTGCGCCACTAATTGGTGCAGCGGCTGCATACGGGATGGCACTTGCGGTGCAAGAAAACGCGAGTGATATACATATCGAAAAATCTGCAAAATCTTTGTTGCAAAGCCGACCAACGGCTGTTAATTTACGCTGGGCGGTGAAGCGCATGCAAAGCGTTTTAGCTGCATTGCCTCCAGAAGCACGACTGCAAGGCGCTTGGCACGAAGCTGCTTTGATTTGTGATGAAGACGTGCAAATCAATCATGCAATCGGTCAGCATGGCTTAAGCCTTATAGAGGAAACATCCGCAAAAAACACAAAAAAGACTTTTAATATCCTCACCCATTGCAATGCTGGCTGGCTTGCTACCGTAGACTGGGGCACTGCTTTAGCGCCTATTTACAAAGCACATGATGCAGGCATGAATATCCACGTTTGGGTGGATGAAACACGCCCACGCAACCAAGGCGCAAGCCTCACCGCATGGGAGTTAGGTAAGCATGGCGTTCCTCATACCGTCATTAGTGATAATGCTGGCGGGCATCTTATGCAACACGGGCAAGTCGACATGGTGATTGTGGGCGCTGACCGCGTGACGAGCACGGGGGATGTCTGCAACAAGATAGGGACTTACTTAAAAGCGTTAGCTGCCTTTGATAATCAGGTGCCTTTTTATGTGGCTGTGCCCTCACCTACTATTGATTGGGCAATACATGATGGCTTAAGCGATATTGAAATCGAAATGCGCGATGCAAAGGAGGTTAGCTACATGTCAGGCTTAGCAGGCGATGGCTCAATCCAATCTGTGCGCATTACCCCTGAGCATTGCCATGAGCTTAATCCTGCTTTTGATGTCACGCCAGCTCGTTTAGTGACCGGTATCATTACTGAACGCGGCGTCACAACCCCAAGCAAGTTAAAACAACTTTTCGAATAAGAGAACAACATGTCTCGTGAAGCACTTCTTAACTGCGCATTAGCACTCCAAGCCCTAGGACTAAATCAAGGCACGTCCGGTAACGCCAGCGTGCGGCAAGGCGATGGCTTTTTAATTACCCCATCTGGTATGCCAATTGATGAAATGAATGCTAACAGCATGGTAGGAATGAATATGTATGGCGAAGCAATCAGCGCTGGCAAGCCATCCTCGGAATGGCGCTTTCATCGGGACATTTATCAAGCTATGCCAGAAGTTGGCGCGGTGATTCATACTCACTCCATGTTTGCAACGACGCTAGCATGTTTACGCAAAGACATTCCACCCTTTCACTACATGATTGCCGTCGCTGGTAGCGACAGTATTCGGTGTGCAGATTACGCGCTATTTGGTACGCAGTCATTGTCAGACAATGCCATCGAAGCGCTTAGAGAACGCCGCGCCTGCCTCCTCGCCAACCACGGAATGATTGCGGTCGGCAAAACATTACAACAGGGCTTGGAGATTGCAAAAGAAGTTGAAACGCTATGCGAGCAATATTGGCGAGCACTTCAAATTGGTGAACCACCTATTTTAAGCACACAAGAGATGCAAGATGTATTAGAACAGTTTAAAGACTACGGCAACTGGAAGAAATAAATGAGATAGGCCGTGAAAGTTGCATCAAAAATTGGCTTCAATAATACACAATATGCTTTTATTGACCATTGCCCATGAAATAGGTAATAAAAAACCAGCACTCGGCTGGTTTAATTGTTAAAAGGTATTGATTTTATTGGTCGGAACGGCAAGATTTGAACTTGCGACCCCTTGTCCCCCAGACAAGTACGCTACCAGGCTGCGCTACGCCCCGAACCGGTTGCTGCATTTGCAACAAGGCGTGAATTATAGCTCAAAGATGAATGAGTTCGAAGCTCAGATTATATGGGCATTAATAATGGGAGTTAATCGACTTTTAAGATAGCTGAGATTTCAGCTAGCTCATTACTTAATGCTTGCACATCAACACTTGCGTCTTGGGTTAATGGCACATTGTTCAATACTTCAACCGTTTCGCCTTCTGGCGCTTTATTCTTATCAGACTTTAATCTACCTTTTGCATCAAGCAAATTACGTGCGCCGCTAATGGTAAAACCATCATCATATAAAAGCGCGCGAATACGGCGTATCAGGAGAACTTCGTGGTGCTGGTAGTAGCGTCGGTTGCCACGACGCTTGACAGGGCTTAATTGGGTAAATTCCTGTTCCCAGTAGCGCAAAACGTGAGGTTTTACCCCACACAATTCGCTGACTTCACCAATCGTGAAATAGCGTTTTGCAGGGATCGGTGGAAGCTCGATATTAAGCGCTTGCTCCGCCATACGTTTCCTCTACCTTGCTTTTTAATTTTTGGCTGGCGTGAAACGTCACAACGCGACGCGCTGTAATTGGTATTTCTTCCCCTGTTTTTGGATTGCGGCCAGGACGCTCTGATTTTTTACGCAATTCAAAGTTACCAAAGCCAGATAGCTTAACTGTGTCGCCAGACTCTAAAGCCATGCGAATCTCTTCGAAAAATGCTTCAACCATATCTTTAGCTTCACGCTTATTTAAACCAACTTGGTCAAATAACATTTCTGCCATGTCTGCTTTTGTGAGTGTCATGCGAAATTCCTGCTACTTTCTTGAATTCTATACAAATTTATTGTTGTTAATTATTGATATCATACAATAATTTAACATTACTTAACAATACTTATGTTTTTTAACAATCAGCTTAACTCTTATCTTAGTTGCGCACCAAACTGTTGCATCACAATGCTCAAGAGGCCGGCCATAACTTTATCTGCGTCAGCATCGACCAATGACTTCTGACTGTCTTGCATCAGCACGAAAAAAGCTAAGCTTTTTTGATTTTCTCCAATTCCTTTGCCTCGATAAACATCGAATAAACCAATTTCCGTAACAAAATCAAGCTTCGCGACATTCATTGCATTTAACAATTCGCCGGCTGAAACCTGCTCATCGACCAAAATCGCCATGTCACGACGAATCGGCGGGAATTTAGAAACCTCTGAGTAAGCTGGCACTGTTCGTTGTTGTAATGCCGAAAAATCAAGCTCAAACAACATCACTCCTTTTGGCAATTGATAATGCTGTTGCCATTTTGGATGTAACTTGCCAATCCAACCGATTGCTTTACCATCAAGGATTACCTTCGCGCTCTGGCCTGGATGCAAGGCTGGGTGTTCCGCAGCAACATATGTTGCACGGCCGAATGTTAAGTTATCCACATCGGCTTTTACATCATAAAAATCAACACTGCGTGCCACCTCACCCCATTGCTCTGGCAATGCATCACCATAAGCCAATCCGGAAATGCTGGTAGTTTCAGCATAAGTGCTATTAGCGGCATGATGATATGTTGCGCCAATCTCAAACAAGCGCACACGCGTTTGTTGACGATTCAAGTTATAAACCAACACATCAAGCAAACCACCCCAAATAGATGAGCGCATCACGCTTAAATTGCTAGCAATTGGATTCTTTATCTTAATTGGATTGGCATTCGCCAATAAATCGCGCTCCCAGCTTTCATCCACAAAGCTATAGGTCACAACCTCTTGGTAATCATTCGCGACCAAGGCCTCTTGGAAAACATGGCGCGCTGGGCGGCCTTCGGAGTCTGGCAACATCCGTAAATCCGCCACTGGGGCAACGGCAGGAATGTTGTCGTAACCATATAAGCGTGCAACTTCTTCAATCAAGTCCTCTTCACGCGCGATATCGAAACGATAGCTAGGCGGTGATACATCAAACACCCCTGCTTTTAAGTCGTAAGCGAAACCAAGCTGATCGAACAATTTAGCGACTAAGCTCTCTTCAAGCGTAATACCTAAAATTGAATTTAATTTCTCCATACGAAGCTTAGTTGGAACGCGCACTGGCAATGTGCCATCAACTAATGTCACAGGACCCGCTTGGCCGCCGCATATCTCGACCACAAGCGCTGTTGCACGCTCTAATGCTTGCTGTGTTCTGCTGAAATCCACGCCACGCTCAAAACGATAAGATGAGTCTGTGCTAATGCCGAAACGACGACCTTTGCCAGCAATGGTGTCAGGTGTGAAGAATGCGCTTTCTAAGAAAATATCTTGCGTACTGTCTGAAACTGCAGTTGATGCACCACCCATCACGCCCGCAAATGCAATCGCACCACTGTGATCGGCAATCACCAACATGTCTTTATCTAACTTCACTGATTGCTGGTTAAGTAGAGCAATCTCTTCCCCTTGGCTTGCCCAGCGTACATTAATATCACCAGACAATTTCGCCGCGTCAAACGCATGCATAGGCTGACCAAGCTCAAGTAATACATAATTCGTGATATCAACAATGGCGCTGATGCTATGCAAACCGCTGCGCTCTAAGCGGCGGACCATCCAAGTAGGCGTGTTTGCTTGCGCGTTGACCCCTTGGACCAAACGACCCGAATAAATCGCACATGCTTCTTTATCAACCACGCTGACCACTTTACTATCATTAATGGTGACTTTTACAGCTTCGGCATTAGGCAAGGCTAACGAAGCACCCGTGAGCGCAGCTACTTCACGCGCAATTCCAACCAGACTCAAACAGTCGCTTCGGTTAGGCGTTAATTTGAGGGTAAATAATTTGTCGTTTAAGCCCATGAATTCACGAATATCTTGGCCAATGGGCGCATCTAATGATAACTCTAAGATGCCTGCACTCTCAGAGGCTAAACCAAGCTCTTTCTCTGAGCACATCATCCCGAATGACTCAACGCCACGCACTTTGGCTTGTTTGATTTCAAAGCCTGGCAAAACAGCACCAACCAAAGCGCATGGTGCTTTGATACCAACGCGGGCATTACTTGCACCACACACGATTTGCAGTGGCTCAGCAGCGCCAATATTCACTTTAAGCAGTTGCAAACGATCCGCATCAGGATGCTTTTCTGCGCTGATAATCTCAGCAATCACCACTTTGGTAAACTCAGCACCAACGCTTTCTAAACCTTCAACTTCCAAGCCCGCCATCGTTAATAAATGGCTTAATGCTTCGGTATCAATCGCAGGGTTGGTGTACTCACGTAACCATTGTTCAGAAAATTGCATATTTATCGCCCAAACTGCTGCAAGAAGCGCAAATCGTTATTAAAAAAATGACGCAAATCTTTTACGCCATAACGGAGCATGGTCAAACGCTCAATACCAAGACCAAATGCAAATCCACGGTACTTTTCAGCATCAATACCCACGTGTTTAAACACTTCAGGGTGCACCATGCCGCAACCGCCAATTTCAAGCCAACCACCATTCCAGCTCATGTCCATCTCAGCAGATGGCTCAGTGAAGGGGAAAAATGAAGGACGGAAGCGCACCTGCAAGTCATCCCGCTCAAAGAAGCGTTGCAAGAAGTCTTGCACCACGCCTTTTAAATTGGCAAAGCTGATATTTTCATCCACCCACAACCCTTCTACCTGATGAAACATCGGGGAATGCGTTGCATCTGAATCCACACGATAAACACGACCTGGCGCGATGATCTTCAGTGGCATGTCTGACTTATTTTTTATCGCATCTTGCATGTAGTGGACTTGCACAGGCGATGTGTGAGTACGAAGGACATAATCTAAACTACCATCTGCCGCATCCACATAGAAAGTATCGTGCATCGCACGTGCTGGATGGTTGTCAGGGATATTAAGTGCTGTAAAGTTATAAAAGTCCGATTCAATTTCGGGGCCTTCAGCCACATCAAAACCAATCGAATTAAATAGAGATTCAACACGTGCAAGTGTTAAAGAAACAGGATGCAAACCGCCCTTAGCTTGGCCTCGTGCTGGCAATGTCACATCCAAAGATTCGCCTGCGAGCTGCTTTTCTTGCTCAGCCAGCAAAATCGCATCACGACGAGTTTTTAAGGATGCCTCAACTGCTTGTTTAACAACGTTAATCGCTGCGCCAGCCGCTGGACGCTCTTCATTGCTTAACTTGCCCAAGCCTTTCATGGCTTCGGTCAATGCGCCAGACTTTCCTAGGTATTTAGCCTTCGCTAGTTCTAAGTCGTTAATGTTGGCGCAAGCGGCAAAGTCACGCTCAGCTTCGGCAATCAGGGACTCTAAAGAGGTATTTTGCATATTGTTAGACCGTATATTTTCAAACCGATAGTTCAGACCAATATTAAAATGATCACAATCATTTTTTAATATTCTCGCCATGATTTGGCAGAGATTAAATAAAAAAAGGAGGCCAGAAGCCTCCTTTTCATTCCGTCCCTAACTAAGCTGTGAGGCCAGCTTTTGCTAATTCAACGAATTTTGCAAATGCTGGTTTATCAAACACTGCTAAGTCAGCTAATACTTTACGATCCACTTCAATCGCGGCTTTCTTCAAACCATTCATGAAACGGCTGTATGTCAAACCACATTCACGTGAACCTGCGTTAATACGAGCGATCCACAATGTACGGAATTGACGTTTCTTTTGACGACGGTCACGATAAGCGTATTGACCAGCCTTCATTACCGCTTGCTTAGCAACACGGTAAACGTTTTTACGACGACCGCGGTAACCCTTGGCAGCGTTTAAAACTTTTTTGTGACGAGCGCGAGCTATGACACCACGTTTGACTCTAGGCATAATCTATCTCCTTATTGTGTTGGCATCATTGCGCGGACGCGCTTGACATCAGTTGGGGAAACGATCGCCGTGCCGCGTAGTTTACGCTTTTGCTTGGTGGTCTTCTTAGTCAGGATATGACGAAGGTGCGAATGGGTACGCTTTACCTTGCCATTACCTAAGAACTTAAAGCGCTTTTTAGCGCCGCTCTTGGTCTTCATTTTTGGCATTTTTTTCTCCTAAAGGAACATTAAAAAGAGCGTTCGGGCATGCCTTTGGCCGCGACGCTACAGCTTGGTACTACTTCTTTAAAACCCACTTTCGTGCGTTTGTATTCTTTAAAGCTAAACTACTTAGCCTTTTTAAGCGGTGATAACACCATCACCATTTGGCGGCCTTCCATCTTAGGGAATTGCTCAACCACTGCATATTCTTTCAAGTCTGCTTCAACACGCTTCAACAAGGCCAAGCCGAGTTCTTGATGTGTAATTTCACGACCTCTAAAACGCAAAGTAATCTTTGCTTTATCGCCGTCTTGAATAAACTTAATAATATTCCGCACTTTGATGTTGTAATCGCCATCATCCGTCCCTGGGCGGAACTTAATTTCTTTTACTTGAACCTGCTTTTGCTTAAGACGAGCTTCGTGCTGACGTTTGCTTTCGGCGTATTTAAACTTACCATAATCCATCAAACGACACACTGGCGGGCTTGCTTGCGGTGCGATTTCTACCAAATCGATATCAATCTCTTCAGCTTTAGCCAGAGCTTCGCTCAATGAAACAATACCGAGCGGCTCATTATCCACGCCTACCAAACGAATCTCTTGTGCTGTAATGTCACCGTTGATTCTTACTTCTTTGTCTTGAGCTATCGCAAATTCTCCAAAATTTTCGCGCTCTATTGAGCGTCTTTATAAAATACTAAGCCGCGCTACCTTTAGCTTTTACCTCGCCTTGCAAGAGTTCTATAAACGCTTGCATTGGCATAGAACCTAGGTCTTCGCCTTTTCTGGTACGCACGGCCACTTGTCCGCTTTGCATTTCTCGCTCACCTGCCACTAGCAAATAAGGCAATTTCTGCAAGCTATGTTCGCGTATTTT
>RFOR01000028.1 GCA_009926525.1 Methylophilaceae bacterium | reverse complement strand
TGTGCAAGCAGTGAGAGTAGCTTTTGATGAATGCCACCAAACCCGCCATTACTCATCACTAAAACTTGGTCACCATTTTTCGCTTCCGAAGCAATTGCTGTAACTAGTGTATCTAGGTTTTCAAAAACCTTGGCTTTGCTCCCCATTGGTGCAAGTGCTTCGCTCGCATCCCAGCCTAAATTTGCACCATAGCAAAATACTAAATCTGCATCGACCAAGCTCGCGGGTAATGCTTGTTTCATGACACCCAGTTTCATGGTGTTTGAGCGTGGCTCCAAGACAGCAAGAATACGTGCTTTGCCTACTTTTGCTCGCAAGCCAGCCAGCGTTGTAGTAATGGCTGTTGGGTGATGTGCAAAGTCATCGTATACGCTCACGCCTCGTTCAATCCCTCTGAGCTCCATCCGACGCTTCACATTTTGGAATAGGCCAAGTGCAGCAATCCCGACCTCTACAGCAACGCCAACGTGGCGAGCAGCTGCAAGGGCTGCAAGCGCATTCATGCGATTGTGTTCACCCAGTAATTCCCATTCCAAGCGACCAACAACTTTGCCATTTAACATGACATCAAAGCTGCCATCAGGGTCAGCTTCGCCCCCTTGCCAACCATCACTTGAGCCAAAATGTTCAACTGGCGTCCAGCAACCGCGGTCGATGACACGCTTTAAGCTTTCTTCTTTGCCGTTAGCAACGACCAAGCCTTGCTGAGGCACTGTTCTGACTAAATGATGGAACTGGGTTTCGATTGCATGTAAGTCAGCAAATATATCGGCATGGTCAAACTCAAGATTATTGAGGATGGCTGTTCGTGGGCCGTAGTGCACAAACTTTGAGCGCTTGTCGAAGAACGCAGTGTCGTACTCATCTGCTTCAATCACAAAAAATGGCGAAGTACTTTTAACATCTTGCTTAGGCTTTTGTGGCAAACGTGCTGAAACTGAAAAGTTTTGCGGTACGCCACCAATCAAGAAGCCTGGCGCTAAGCCGGCATGCTCTAAAATCCATGCGAGCATCGACGAAGTAGTGGTTTTTCCATGCGTTCCTGCAACGGCTAATACCCATTTGCTAGGTTCGCCCTGTGGATGCAAGATGTTTTCAGCGAGCCATTGCGGGCCAGAAATGTAAGGAAGTCCTTTGTTTAGAATTTCTTCCATGAGAGGGTTGCCACGGGAAACAACATTGCCAATGACATAGATGTCTGGATTGAGTTCGGTTTGGCTTGGATCAAAACCTTCAATCAGCTTGATGCCTTGGGCTTCAAGTTGCGTGCTCATTGGCGGATAAACATTGGCATCACAACCAGTGACAGTATGGCCAGCATCTTTTGCTAATACCGCAATGCCGCCCATGAATGTGCCGCAAATACCTAGAATGTGAATGTGCATAGTTTTTTTGTCCTAAGCTTTAGCTTAAATTAGGGGCGAGCCAGCGCGCTAATTCTTCTTTATTCATGCCACGTCTATTCGCTAATTCGGTGAGTTGGTCTTCACCAATTTTATCCACGCTAAAGTATTTCGCTTCGGGGTGTGCAAAATAATAGCCAGAAACTGCCGCAGCTGGGCTCATCGCAAAAGAGTCGGTGAGCGACATGCCAATTTCAGTTGCTTGCATCACCTTAAACATATCAGATTTAACGGTGTGGTCAGGGCAGGCTGGGTAGCCTGGGGCTGGTCTAATCCCTTGGTATTCTTCTCTAATTAAAGCTTCGTTGCTGAGTTTTTCTTGTGGCGCATATCCCCACAAATCTGTGCGAACACGTTCATGTAGATATTCTGCAAAAGCCTCAGCCAAGCGGTCAGCCAATGATTTCAGCATGATGCTGTTAAAGTCATCATGGGCATCTTCGAAGCGTTTGAGATGCTTTTCAATACCGAGCCCCGCTGTCACTGCAAACATGCCGATGTAGTCAACAATGCCGGAGTCTTTCGGAGCAACAAAGTCTGAGAGACATTGATTTGGCCGAGGTAAACCATCAATCACTGGCTTTTCTGTTTGTTGTCGCATGCCGTAATAAGTGAATGCAATTTCCTTACGCGTTTCGTCCGTGTAAATTTCGATGTCATCATCATTGACACTGTTTGCAGGTAGAAGGGAAACCACGCCGTTGGCTGTTAACCATCGTCCTTCGATTATTTTCTTGAGGAGCGCTTGGCCATCGGCAAATAATTTCGTCGCAGTTTCGCCGACAACCGGGTCTTTGAGGATGGCAGGATAAGCGCCTGCCAAGTCCCATGTTTGGAAAAAAGGACCCCAGTCGATGTATTGTGCAATCGTCGCTAAATCGATATTTTCTAATACGCGGCGACCAATGAATTTAGGTTTAACGGGCGCAATACTCCCAGTGAACGAGAGCTTGGCTTTATTCTTACGTGCGTCTTCAATTGACAGCATCGGCACGCCTTTTTTATTAGCGTGTTGATTTCGAGCGCGTTCATAGTCTGCGTTTAATTCGGTGATATAAGCATCACGTTGTTCTGGGGACACGAGTGATTGCATCACCGCAACTGAGCGTGAAGCGTCTGGCACATAAACCACAGGGCCATCATAGTGTGGCGCGATTTTTACCGCAGTGTGAGCACGTGAGGTAGTTGCACCACCGATGAGAAGTGGTGTTTTAAGACCGCGGAAATATGGGTCACGTTGCATTTCGCGCGCAACGTGGGCCATTTCTTCAAGCGACGGTGTAATCAATCCAGATAAACCAATGATGTCGGCGTTTTCTGCCTTAGCTAACGCTAAAATTTCTGAACATGGAACCATCACGCCCATATTGACGACTTCAAAGTTATTACATTGCAAGACGACTGAAACGATATTTTTTCCGATGTCATGCACGTCACCTTTAACGGTTGCAATGACCATTTTTCCTTTTGGTTTTGCGGCGACGCCAGTGCGTTTCTCTTCCAGCAGTTTCTCTTCTTCAATAAAAGGAATCAGATGCGCAACCGCTTGCTTCATGACACGTGCTGATTTCACTACTTGCGGTAGGAACATTTTGCCTTGCCCGAATAAATCCCCCACGATGTTCATGCCATCCATGAGCGGGCCTTCAATCACATGAATGGGTCGCCCGCCATTTTGTAATGCTTCAACTCGGGCCTCTTCAGTATCTTCATTAATGAACTCAGTAATGCCGTGGACGAGTGCATGGGCGAGACGTTTTTGAACGCTGACAGGGTTTTCTGGCGTGCCTCGCCATTCCAGTGTCGCGGCTTCTTTTTTGCCACCAGCGGTAAGTGTGCCAGCCATTTCAATCATGCGCTCTGTGGCATCAGGGCGGCGGTTCAGCACCACATCTTCAACACATTCACGCAGCGCTTCAGGCAGGTCGTCGTAAATGCCAATCATGCCTGCATTGACAATGCCCATGGTCATCCCAGCTTTGATTGCATGGTAGAGGAACACAGTATGAATCGCCTCGCGCGCTGGTTCGTTACCACGGAAGCTAAAGCTCACATTGGAGACACCGCCAGAGATTTTGGCGTGAGGTAAGTTTTCTTTAATCCAGCGGGTAGCGTTGATGAAATCGACAGCGTAATTGTTGTGTTCTTCTATGCCTGTTGCAATCGCAAAGATATTGGGGTCAAAAATAATGTCTTCTGCAGGGAAGCCAACTTTATCGACGAGTAAATCATAGGCACGTTTACAGATTTCGATTTTGCGCTCAAACGTATCCGCCTGGCCTTTTTCATCAAACGCCATGACAATAACTGCAGCGCCGTAGCGCATGCATAGTGTGGCTTGACGTAAGAATTCCGCCTCACCTTCTTTCATGGAGATTGAGTTAACAATTGCTTTGCCTTGCACACATTTAAGCCCTGCTTCGATGACGTCCCATTTCGATGAGTCGATCATAATCGGTATGCGTGCAATATCTGGCTCTGAAGCAACCAAGTTTAAGAAATGCGACATCGCTTTAATGGCATCTAACATACCCTCATCCATGTTGATGTCGATGATTTGTGCACCATTTTCAACTTGTTGGCGTGCCACATGAAGCGCTTCTTCAAACTGCTCGTTAAAAATCATACGAGCAAACGCTTTTGAGCCAGTGACGTTAGTTCGCTCGCCGACGTTTACAAAGAGTGAATTGTCGTCAATGAAAAACGGCTCAAGCCCAGAAAGCTTGGTGGTTTTTTCAACCACAGGGATTTGGCGTGGCGCAATGGTTTTCAGTGCATCAGCAATCGCTTTAATGTGTGGTGGTGTGGTCCCGCAGCAACCGCCAGCGATATTGATGAAACCACTTTCGGCAAATTCTTTCACTAAAGCTGAAGTGTCCGCGGGCTTTTCATCAAAGCCAGTGTCAGACATTGGATTTGGTAATCCAGCATTTGGATAGATACAGACAAATGTATCGGCAATTTTTGAAAGCTCTTGCGCATATGGACGCATTAATGCGGCACCTAAAGCACAGTTTAAGCCAATGGTAAGTGGTTTCGCATGGCGAACAGAGTGCCAAAAAGCGGGGACTGTTTGGCCGGATAAAATACGTCCAGAGGCATCAGTAACGGTTCCTGAAATCATCAGCGGTAAGCGTTTTCCACTTTCTGCAAAGAAGGCATCAATCGCAAAAAGTGCCGCCTTACAGTTTAGCGTATCGAAGATAGTTTCGATCATTAGAATGTCGACACCACCTTCAACCAAAGCTCGGGTTTGCTCAAGATAGGCGGCAACGAGTTGGTCAAACGTAACGTTACGTGCCGCTGGATCGTTGACGTCCGGGGAAATGGAGGCTGTTTTAGGTGTTGGGCCTAAAGCACCGGCTACAAAACGTTGTTTATCTGGGGTGCTATATTTGTCGCAGGCTGCACGCGCAAGCTTTGCTGAGGCAAGGTTCATCTCATAAACGAGATGCGCCATGTGGTAATCATCTTGCGCTACGCTCGTCGCGCCAAAAGTATTGGTTTCAACAATATCCGCGCCAGCTGCTAGATACTGTTCGTGAATTTCTTGAATAATGTGTGGTTGCGTCAGGCTTAGAAGTTCGTTATTGCCTTTTACAAACAACTCGCGCGTAGTTTCAGCGGGGGCTGGGTTGTGGTTTGCGCCGCAACCGCAAGTGTTGCCTTTGTTGCAGAACTCCGCACCAGTTGGGCCTTTGAAGTCTTTGAAGCGACCATTTTCCCCACCGCGATAATCTGCTTCTGTGAGTTTGTATTGCTGAATCATTGTGCCCATCGCGCCGTCCAAAATAAGGATGCGTTGTGCTAATAAGTCGCGCAAGATTTTTTCTGTGTTGGAAACTTGTTTCATGTGGGTGCTAATTGCCTAGAGGCTTCGATCGTCAATAGATTGAACATTATAGAGCAGAGCGCTCGAATCTCTAAGGTGAGTTAGTGTTATGGTTTAGACTCATTTTTAATGCTCTTTATTAGAGCAAGGAATTTTGATTGGCGCTCTATATTGATGCGTAACTACTTGGATTGCTTTTCAAGCGTTTCAAGTTTCTTTTCTAGGGTAGCTAATTTTTCCTGGGTTCGCCTCAAAATCTCTGTTTGAACATCAAATTCTTCACGACTAACAAGCTCTATTTTGGTGAATGTGCTCTGTAACAGTGCACGAATATTGTGCTCAAAATCACTTATGGGCGAGTTTGATAGAGTTTCTTTTATCTTTCTTGACAAATCTTCAGCGATTTCAATGTGTTTCATAGGCGGCCTCATCTCTTGGTAGTCATTTTATCAGTTATTAATAATTAGTGAGTGTTTTATAGTTTTTTTAAATTATAAAACAGCATGTTAGTTCACAATTTATGCCTTGCTGGCATTAATACTGCTTAGTGAAAAACCACTAATTAAAAGTGGGAAATTAATTTGATGATCAATAGTTGGCATGGCTATTGCTTATATTCCAATGTGAAAATTCGTTTTTTATATTTTAATTATTTTTTTAAAGAGGAAGAAGACAATGCGTAAATCTTTATTATTAATTGCTGTAATCGGTACGCTGGGTTCACAAGCTGTTTATGCGGCTGATGCGGCGCCTGCTGCAGAAACGCCAGCGTACACACTTGCATATAACGTTGGTCTTTACAGCCAATATATTTTCCGTGGTTTGACCCAAACTGCAAATCAGCCTGCTATTCAGGGTGGAGTTGATTTTACTCACTCTAGTGGATTTTATTTGGGTGCTTGGGGTTCAAATGTTAGCTGGCTCGAAGACAGTCGCTCTTATGATAAAGCCTCACTCGAGTTGGATCTTTATGGTGGTTATCGTGGAGCAATTAAAGATGTTTCTTATGATGTAGGTTTGTTGCAGTACATTTATCCAGGTGATTTTAAAGGCTCTACCGCTGGCTTCCTTTTGAAGAAAGCTGAAACAACAGAAGTTTATGGCAGCCTGTCTTACAAATGGGTAACTGCAAAAATTTCTGTGGCGATTGCTGATGGAGTTTTTGGTAACAGAGACGCCGCTGGTACATATTATGCAGATTTAACAGCTAACTACCCTGTCACAGACACAATTACTGCAATAGCTCACGTTGGTCGTCAAGAATACAGTGGCACAGGTAATGATATTTATTCTTACACTGATTGGAAACTTGGTTTGGCAAAAACGTTTGCAAATGGTGTAACTGTTGGTGGTTATTACACAGATACAAATGCTAAGGCATCAGGCTATGGTAAGCAATCTGATGGTTCGTTTGCATATAACGGCGGTGATATTGGTAGTGCAACAGGAACTGTATTTGTATCAAAAACGTTCTAATTTAAGCTTTATCAAGGTGGTGGGTAGAGCGTCTATTCACCACGCCACAATCCTTAAAGTGGGAGATTTAATATGAAATTTGTATCAGCAATTATCAAGCCATTCAAGCTTGACGAGGTGCGTGAAGCGCTTTCAGCAATTGGTGTTCAAGGCATTACTGTGACTGAAGTTAAAGGCTTTGGTCGTCAAAAAGGTCACACTGAGCTCTATCGCGGTGCTGAGTATGTGGTGGACTTTTTGCCTAAAGTTAAATTAGAGGTTGCGATTGCAGATGAAATGCTTGATCAAGTGATCGAAGTGATCGAGAAGTCTGCAACGACCGGAAAAATTGGCGACGGCAAGATTTTTGTCTTCAATCTCGAACAAGTTTATCGCATCCGTACCGGTGAAACCGGTCCTGAAGCGCTATAAGGAGACATAACATGAAAAAAATACTATCTACTCTCGCGCTAGTTAGCGCGTTAGGTTTAGGCGTGTTTGGCCTGACTAATTTGAGCTATGCGGATGATACGAAAGCGGTTGCAACTGCAACTGAAGCAGCACCTGCTGCCGATGTTGCTCCAGTAGCAACACCTGCAACTGATGAAGCCGCGCCTGCCGCTGCTGCGCCGGTTGCTGACAAAGGCGACATTGCTTGGATGATTGTGGCGACAGTATTAGTTACATTAATGGTGATTCCAGGTTTAGGTTTGTTCTACGGTGGTTTGGTGCGCAGTAAAAATATGCTTTCAGTCCTCATGCAAACGTTTGTGATTTTCTCACTTATCGGTGTGCTATGGGCTTTGTATGGTTATAGCGTAGCTTTCACCGATGGCAATGCCTTTTTTGGAGGATTATCTAAAGCGTTCCTAAAAGGCATCACGCCAGATTCAGTTGTCGGTACCTTCAGTAAGGGTGTTGTGATTCCTGAGTACATTTACGTTGCTTTCCAAATGACGTTTGCTGCAATTACGCCAGCGCTTATCGTGGGTGCATTTGCTGAGCGGATGAAGTTTTCAGCGGTCTTGTTATTCGTGGTGCTTTGGTTCACGTTCTCTTACTTGCCAATTGCTCACATGGTTTGGTTCTGGGCAGGTCCTGATGCATACACATCACAAGCTGCTGCAGATGCTGCAACCGCTGGTGCAGGTTTCTTGTTCCAAAAA
>RFOR01000027.1 GCA_009926525.1 Methylophilaceae bacterium | reverse complement strand
CTTAGCTGCGCTCTTTTTGGCGCTGGTAAGCGATTTAGGAAAGCCATGGTCACGGCGCAGTTGATTACGCACTTTCGCAAGCAATCTATCGCCTACCACTTGAGACAAATCACCCTGCTTAATTTTAGTCGGATCTAACCTGCCACCGGCGCCGCCAACAGTGACCAGTTGAATATTATTTTTCTTGCAATAGGCGGCAATCGCCACTTTGGCTCTAGCATCATCAATGGCATCTAGCACCATATCAAAGCCACTATTTAGCATTTCAGCCACATTTTCTGGTGTCACAAACTCTTCAATCTCTTGAACCACACAAGCAGGGTTAATCGCCTTAATACGCTGTGCCATGGCAGTCACCTTAGCCATCCCAAAAATACCATCTATTGCGTGGAGTTGGCGGTTTACATTGGATTCAGCAATGTTATCTAAATCAATCAGCGTGATGTGTCCAACAGCGCTTCGCGCCAAAGCTTCAACCGCCCAGGATCCCACACCGCCTATACCAATGATGCAAGCATGGGCAGCTTGAAGCTTAGCTAAACCTTGCTCTCCGTATAAACGACGAACGCCGCTAAAGCGACGTTCATAATCTGGTGAATCACTTTCGACCATATTTACTTTTCTAGCACAACAAAAGCGGTTGCAAACGCTTTTTCATCTGAAATAGAAAGGTGAGCAAACTTTATGTTTTTTGTTTCTAAACATGCTTGCAATTCAAACGCCAAATCAAATACTGGCTTACCTAAATCGTCATGACCCACGCCAATATTCTCAAAGGTGGCTGGCTTGCGAATGCCGGTTCCAAGTGCTTTAGCAAAGGCCTCTTTGGCGGCAAAACGTTTAGCTAAGAAACGTGCTTTTGTATTCGATAGTTGAAATTCTTGCATCTCGCGCTCACTCAATACACGCATCGCAAAATGATCGCCAAAGCGGTCTAGCGAATCTTGAATTCGCGCCACTTCAACTAAGTCTGTGCCAACGCCGTAAATCATCGTCTAGCGAGACGCCTCAACCATTAGGGCTTTCATTTCACGCACTGCGTATTCCCAACCAACAAACACGGCATGCGCGACAATGGCGTGACCAATGTTAAGTTCTTCAATGCCAGGAATCGCCGCAATTTGATGCACGTTGTGGATATTCAAACCATGCCCAGCATTAACGACCAACCCTATAGATAAAGCATGAGCTGTCGCTTCTTTAATTCGTGCCAATTCTTTGGCTTGCTCAGCCCCTTCGCTATCCGCAAACTTACCTGTGTGGATCTCAATCACAGGAGCACCTGCCGCTTTAGCCGCATTAATTTGCGCTATATCTGGGGCAATAAATAATGAAACCCGAATGCCCGCATCGGCCAGTGTTTTGCAAACCGCTTTAACTCGCGCTAAATTACCCGCTACTTCAAGACCACCCTCTGTGGTGCGCTCTTCACGACGCTCTGGCACTAGGCAAACATCTTGCGGTTTTACTTCTAAAGCGATACCAACCATTTCATCAGTCACCGCCATCTCAAAATTCATTTTGGTTTGAAGCAATGGGCGAAGCGCATAAACGTCGGCATCTTGAATATGGCGTCTATCTTCACGCAAGTGAATAGTGATGCTATCAGCCCCAGCTTCTTCGGCACGTAAAGCAGCTTGCACCACGCTCGGATACATAGTGCCACGTGCTTGTCGCAAAGTGGCTACGTGATCGATATTCACGCCCAGTTTGATATTTGATACCATCATAAATCCTGTAAATCAATTAAAAGTTGTCTAGTATGCAGCGGCTTATCACCCAAATAATGCGCTAACAAAAGACGCATTAATTGCTTACTTTGTTGCTGTGTTTGCACATCCGCGAAATCATCTTGCGCCATGTCGATTAAGGTCTTACCAGATAATTGTACGCCATTTTCTTGATAGTCATGCCTGAGCGATACAGGACCGACTTCTGGCACGTAATAGTACTGCGCTTCAGCAGTCACCGCCTCATCACGAATATTGTGCGTTAAAGGCACGGCATACCCCAAAGCTTGCAATAAACGTAATTCAAAGCGCCGCAGAATACTCGCTGAATCATCCGGCGCTAGCGCAAGTAATTTCAGTGTTTGCGTGTATTCATCAAACAAATCTTCATGAGCATCTTCACGTGGCAACAAACGCAGTAATAGCTCATTTAAGTAAAAGCCACACATCAAGGCCTCGCCTTGAAGCATTAACAGGCCTGCATACCACTCTAGAGAATGTAGCGTTTTCAGTTCTAACTTTCCCGACCATGCTCCAAGCAAAGGCTGAAATGACTGCAACATGCCCCGCATCGCGGAGCGTGGTCTTCTAGCGCCCTTTGCTACCGCCGATACCCGCCCAAAATCACGGGTAAACAATTCAACCACCAAGCTGGTCTCTTTAAATGGGTAAGTGTGCAGAACATACACTGGCTGATTGTCCTGACGAGATATACTGCTAACAGCCATTTAAAAGCCTTAAACCTTAGTAACCAAGGCTCTTGAGCGCGCGCTCATCATCCGCCCAACCGCCTTTAACTTTCACCCAAGTTTCCAGCCAAACCTTACCATCAAACAGCTTTTCCATGTCTTGACGCGCTTCGGTTGAAATCTTCTTGAGCTTCTCACCACCTTTACCAATCAGCATAGGCTTTTGGCTTTCTTTATCCACAATAAATGCGGCATGAATACGGCGTAAATTACCTTCCATTTCAAACTTTTCAATCTCTACGGTAATGCCATAAGGCACTTCCTCACCCAAAAAGCGGAAAGCTTTTTCGCGCAGCAATTCTGCTGCTAAGAAGCGCTCATTCTTATCGGTAATTTCATCTTCCCCATAAATAGCGGCTTGCTCTGGCAGATACTTTCGTACAGTGCTTAGTAACTCATCTAAATACAAGCTCTTTTTAGCGCTCACAGGGACAATTGCCGCAAATGGAAATAACAAATCAAAGTCTTGAATAAGCGGCAATAAATTACCTTTGTCACCCATCAAGTCAGCCTTATTCACCACCAACAAGACTGGCTTATCTGTTGGTAATAAATTTAAGACAATTTTATCCGCATCCCCAAGATGCATAGGCTCAATCACGAAGAGCACCACATCAACTTCATTGAGCACTTGAGTCACCGTTTTATTAAGCGTTTTATTCAGTGCGTTGATATGCTTTTGCTGAAAACCTGGTGTATCCACAAACAAGAATTGCGTATCTTCAGTGGTATGAATGCCAAGCAAACGATGACGCGTCGTTTGTGCTTTGCGTGAGGTAATGCTGAGTTTCATTCCCATGATGTGGTTGAGCAGCGTTGATTTGCCAACGTTTGGGCGACCAACAATGGCAACGGTGCCACAACGGAATGGGAGGCTTTGAGTCATTTTATGCTTTCACTATATTTTCGATTTCACATTATCGCTTTTAAGCAAATGTTTAGGCTGTTATTTGTTGATAGGCAAGCTTTGCTGCTTCTTGCTCAGCATTACGACGGCTGGTGCCTTCACCTTGTGTGGTGATATTGAATTTTGCAACTCTGCATTCAACACGAAAAGTTTGGCAATGCGCCTCCCCTTCAATCGCCAATACTTCATAACTTGGCACGTCTATTTTTTTAGATTGTAGATATTCTTGCAATAAAGATTTAGGATCTTTACCGATGGATTTAGGATCTATTTGTTCGATCAAAGGCGTAAATAGTTTAATCACAACCATCTCAGCCGCATCAAAACCAGCATCAAGAAACACCGCACCAATGATGGCTTCCAAGGCATCCGCCAACACTGAAGGGCGACGCCATCCACCACTTTTTAACTCGCCCTCACCTAGGCGCAAGGCCTCGCCGATATTAAGTCTCAATGCTAATTCACTTAGCGTTGGCTCTTTCACTAAATGCGCACGTAAGCGACTTAAATCTCCCTCATCCAACTTAGGAAATGCAAGATAAAGCTGACTAGCAATGATGAAATTAAGCACCCCATCACCTAGAAATTCTAAACGCTCATTATTGATACTGCCGAGACTACGGTGCGTCAGCGCTTGCGTTAACAAGCCCTGATTGTGAAAATTATAGCCAATTAAGCGCTGAAGTCCGAAGGTGGTTTGATTGTTCATCATGAAATAAGCATCAGATTAATGCTCAGTAGTCGCCTTAAATTTCATCATCAGACTAATATTGGCGACGAGAGGTTTAATAACTTGATACTCTGCCACCACTATTTTTTGATCTGTTTCATAAATCATTAAATCACGACTTTTAACTGAGCTGATGTAAGAGGTCTTGGCACCCTCATCAAAAGCTTTAGCAATCTCTTCATTTGTCATTTTTGCAAAATTAGGCTCATGTCCGACTTTATAAATCAGCTTTTTAACCGAGTCATATTCGATATAAGCTGGCGCCATTTTAACTGCGAGAATAATCAGCAAGAATAGAATAGCACCTGTCAAAACTTGGCCAACCATGAACATGCCACGCTGATAAGATAGAGGTTTGATGTCTAGAGACTGCATTATTGAATGCTCGTGCCAATACGCTTAAATTGGTCAAAGTTCCACCAAATAAAGAAGGCTTTGCCTACTAAATTTTGCTCTGGCACAAAACCCCAATAACGGCTATCACGGCTATTGTCACGATTATCACCCATCGCAAAATAATGACCTTGTGGCACTTCAAAAGCGCCTTCACGACTCATGCTATTTTCTTCAATCAACAAGTCATGCTTCACATCCCCCAATTGCTCTTCAAAACGCTTTGCATGCACTTGGTTTAGGCCAGCGCTCTCATATGAGTAATCTTCAATATAGGTCATATCTAGCTTTTGGCCATTGATATAAAGCTGTTTATCTTGGTACAAAATTTTATCGCCAGGCAAACCCACTACACGCTTAATATAATCAATCGATGGATCTGGCGGATAATGAAACACAAACACATCACCTCGCTTTGGATGGCTAGTTTCAATAAATGTACTATTCAAAATCGGCACACGCAAACCGTAGGTGAATTTGTTAACCAAAATAAAATCACCGGCCAATAGCGTAGGCATCATAGAGCCTGAAGGGATTTTGAAAGGCTCGGCAATAAATGAGCGAATGAGGAATACAGCCAAAATGACTGGGAAGAAACTCTTTGAGTACTCCACTAGCATTGGGTCTGGTGAATTAATCTCCCGATTTTTACGCAAGAATAGACTATCTAGCAACCAGATAAACCCTGTCACCAGCAAAACCACCACCATAAACAATGCGAACATCATGCGAATGACCCTTTAAATTGAAATCTTCTATTTATCTTCAACACGTAAAATGGCTAAGAACGCTTCCTGAGGAATTTCAACGTTACCTACTTGCTTCATACGTTTTTTACCCTCTTTTTGCTTCTCTAACAATTTCTTCTTACGACTAATATCGCCACCATAACATTTTGCCAATACGTTTTTACGCATCGCCTTCACGGTTTCACGGGCAATAATATTGGCGCCAATCGAAGCTTGAATCGCCACATCAAACATTTGACGAGGAATCAATTCACGCATTTTAGCGGCGACTTCGCGACCACGATAAACAGCGTTTAATCTGTGCACAATCAATGACAGCGCATCAACACGGTCACCATTAACCATAATATCTAACTTGACCAAATCCGCCGCACGAAACTCCAGGAACTCATAATCCATACTCGCGTAACCACGTGATACTGATTTAAGCTTATCAAAGAAATCGAGTACCACTTCATTGAGCGGCATCTCATAGCTCAGCATCACTTGCCTGCCCATGTATTGCATATTCTTTTGCACACCTCGTTTACCAGTACAAAGCGTCATCACAGGCCCCACATAATCTTGTGGCATGAGCAAATTGATATTAATCATAGGCTCACGAATTTCTTCAACGCGAGAAGGCTCTGGCAAGCGAGATGGATTTTCAATTTGAACGACTTCGCCAGTCTTAAGCAACAACTCATAAATCACTGTTGGCGCAGTCGTGATTAAGTCCATGTCATACTCGCGCTCTAAACGCTCTTGCACAATTTCCATGTGCAACAAACCCAAAAAGCCGCAACGGAATCCGAAGCCTAAGGCTGTTGAGTTTTCCGGTTCAAATTGCAATGAGGCATCGTTTAAGCGTAATTTTTCTAGCGCACTTCGTAATGCTTCAAATTGGTTAGATTCAACAGGATACAACCCTGCAAAAACCTGTGGCTTTACTTCCTTAAAGCCTGGCAAGGCTTCAGTCGCAGGCCTATCAGCAAGCGTTACCGAATCACCCACCTTAGCGCTTGTAAGCTCTTTAATCCCTGCAATAATAAAGCCTACCTCTCCCGCTGAAAGTGATGCTTTTTGGAAAGATTTAGGCGTAAACACACCAACTTCTTCACACAAATGCACCGCACCAGTCGCCATTAAGCGAATTTTGTCTTTGGGTTTGAGTGTGCCATCAACCACACGTACCAACATCACTACGCCTACATAGTTATCAAACCATGAGTCGATAATTAATGCCTTTAAGGGTCCAGTAGGATCACCAACAGGTGGAGGAACTCTTGCTACAACTGCTTCAAGCACATCGCGCACACCTTCGCCAGTCTTGGCTGAACAGCGCACTGCATTTTGCGCCTCCACACCAATCACATCTTCAATTTCTTGAATCACGCGATCAGGGTCAGCAGATGGCAAATCAATCTTATTCAGTACCGATGTCACTTCTACGCCCAAATCTAAAGCGGTGTAACAGTTAGCGACACTTTGCGCTTCAACCCCTTGACTAGCATCCACTACCAGCAATGCGCCTTCACAAGCCGACAACGAACGACTTACTTCATATGAAAAATCGACGTGACCTGGGGTGTCAATCAGATTGAGTTGATAAACCTGACCATCTAGCGCTTTGTATTGCAAAGCCGCTGTTTGCGCCTTAATGGTAATGCCACGCTCACGCTCCAAATCCATAGAATCGAGCACTTGCGCTTCCATCTCGCGGTCAGACAAACCTCCGCACAATTGAATAATACGGTCGGCCAAGGTCGATTTACCGTGGTCGATATGGGCGATAATGGAAAAGTTACGGATATTATTCATAAATTCAGTGCAAAAGTTATACCAACAACAAGGGCGCCTAAGCGCCCCTGCAACCTACTACTAAGGTTTGATTTTACAGCAATTAAGGCCTTAACACCATGAGATGCTGTGCCAACTTACTTAGCATCTGTTAGTTTAATTGGCACATACAAAGTACTCTCACCTCGCAAAACCAACACTGCGACAGTTTTACCATTCGGGATGGCTGTTAAGGTCTTATTGAACTGATCTACGTTTGCAACCTCGGCATTATTAATACCGAGTACAACATCACCACGACGAACGCCAGCAGTTGCTGCAGCCCCTTGTGCCTCAATTACCAACAAGCCATTTTTGCCGTTAAGCTTTTTCTTTTGTTGCGGCGTCAAGTCATTCAAGACCAAGCCAATGCGGTTAACTTCGGACTTCGCTGCACCCTTGCTTGGTGTGCTCACATCCTCTTTATCGTTAGGCGCTTCACCAACAGTCACTGATAAGGTTTTTGAAGAGCCCTTGCGAAGCACTTCTACATTCACCGTTTTACCCGGCTTCACCCCACCAACAGCGCGTGGCAAATCAGAGGATGAATTGATCGCCTTGCTATCAAACTTGAGAATTACATCACCAGTATCCAAACCACCTTTGTCTGCAGGCCCATTTTTTTCAACCCCAGCCACTAAAGCCCCATTGGTATTTTTCATACCGAATGAATCCGCCAAGTCCTTAGTGATTTCTTGAATAGAAACACCCAACCAGCCGCGAGAAATCTTACCGCCAGCTTTAATCTGACTAGAAACATCCATCGCGACATCAATCGGAATGGCAAAAGACAGGCCCATAGAACCACCACTGCGACTGTAGATTTGTGAGTTAATCCCCACCACCTCGCCTTTTAAATTAAACAACGGACCCCCTGAATTACCTGGGTTGATTGCCACGTCAGTTTGGATAAATGGCACGAAATTTTCTTGTGGCAAAGCGCGACCTTTAGCACTCACAATTCCTGCGGTCATGGTGTTTTCAAGACCAAATGGCGAGCCAATTGCAGCCA
>RFOR01000026.1 GCA_009926525.1 Methylophilaceae bacterium | reverse complement strand
TGTATAAGAGACAGGTTTATGGGGATAATAGAAGTAACCCATACCTACAAGTGGGCTTTCGCTATTCAGTGATTCCCAATCTATTTCAGATAGACAGCACCTACGGTCAGCAAATAAATGGGGATTCAGAATTGAAATGGATTTCTTTTGGCTTGAGATTCACGCCAGACAAGCTATTTTAAATTAAAGTTCGCGCACCTTATTCAGCGCTTGCTCTAAACGATCCACACCAAACACCTGCATGCCTTTAATCGGCTGTTTAGGCGCGTTGGCTTTCGGCACAATCGCATGGGTAAATCCAAGTTTAGCGGCTTCTTTCAATCGCTCCTGACCACGTTGCACAGGGCGCACTTCTCCAGCCAAGCCAACCTCACCAAAAACAATCAGTTTATTGTTTAGTGCTTTGTTTTTTAAAGAGGAAACAATAGATAAAAGCACAGCCAAATCCACTGCTGGCTCACTGATTTTGACGCCACCAACTGCATTCACAAATACATCCTGGTCAAAACAAGCAACGCCTGCATGTCGGTGTAAGACCGCCAATAACATTGCCAAGCGATTTTGTTCTAAACCAACGCACAAGCGTTTAGGATTAGGCGCATGTGCTTCGTCGACCAAAGCTTGCACTTCAACTAACAAAGGCCTTGTGCCCTCTTGTGTGACGGTAATACATGAGCCTGCAACCTCTTCAGCATGATGCGACAAGAACAGCGCAGATGGATTACTGACTTCGCGCAAACCTTTTTCAGTCATGGCAAACACACCCAGCTCATTCACTGCACCAAAACGGTTTTTGAACGCACGAATCAAACGAAAACTAGAGTTAGGGTCGCCTTCAAAATAAAGCACGGTATCAACAATATGCTCAAGAACACGCGGACCAGCCAAGGAACCTTCTTTGGTGACGTGTCCAACTAATATCACGCTAATGCCAAGCTGCTTAGCAGCGCGTGTTAATTGCGCTGAACATTCACGCACTTGCGCTACAGAACCCGGCGCTGATTGCAATGCTTCTGAATAAACTGTTTGAATGGAATCAATGACAGCAACATCAGGTTTATGGGCTTGCAATGTTGCGACAATTTTTTCGAGATTGATTTCAGCGAGTAAATCTAAAGGAGAGGCATCTAAACCCAAACGCTTCGCGCGCATAGCGATTTGCTGAGCCGACTCTTCACCACTGATATAAAGCGTTTTACTTTTATTGCCTAAATGGCAAAGCGTTTGAAGTAATAAAGTGGATTTACCAATACCTGGGTCGCCACCAATGAGCACTACACCTCCTGGTACTAAGCCTCCGCCTAGTACACGGTCAAACTCAGCAATACCTGTTGCTTGGCGAGGGGTTTCAGCAGCCTCAACTTCTTGCAGCTTTTGGATAGTACTTGCAGCTGCTAAAGGTGCAAAACGGCTTGCGCTTGAAGTTTCAGCAATAGATTCCACTAGCGTATTCCAAGCCATACAACTTGGACATTGCCCTTGCCACTTGGAAGACTGTCCGCCGCACTCGGTGCAGCTATAAATGGTTTTTGCTTTAGCCATTAAGCAACCACCTTAAGCGGCACTCTCGGCGCAACGGCACAAAGCAGCTCATAACTAATCGTTCCCGCAGCATGTGCTACATCGTCCACAGAGACTTGGTTACCCCACATCTCAACTTTAGTACCAATTTCAGCTTCTGGAGTGGCTGTGATGTCGACAAATAGCATGTCCATAGAAACTCGCCCTAATGTCTGTGTGAGCTTGCCAGCCACAGAGATTGGCGTGCCACTTGGCGCATGGCGTGGATAACCATCAGCATAGCCACATGCAACAACGCCGATACGCATTTTTTGAGTGGATGTGAAGCAATGCCCATAGCCCAAACTTTCACCAGCTTCTAGCGTCTGCACTGAGATAATTTCGCTAGTTAGTTGCATCACTGGTTTTAAATCAAATTGAGCAGCAGTCTCTTCTACAATGGGGGACGTGCCGTAGAGCATTATTCCTGCGCGGACCCAATCAGTATGGGCTTCAGCGAATCGTAACAAAGCAGCTGAATTCGCATGCGATTGGGGATGTTGATGAGTTTGCGTGACCTGGGTAAAGACTGCCAATGGTTTTTCGATGCCGAGCGAATCATCTGCAGTAGCAAAATGCTCCATCAAGGTAATGTTAGCCACGTTTCTACTGGCTTTGAGTCTTGACAATACTAACTCAAAATCTTGAGGCTTAAAGCCTAGGCGATTCATGCCTGTATTTATTTTAAGGTGGATTGAGATACGTCTTGAGATATTTGCGCTTTCAAGCATTTCAACTTGCTTATGAGAGTGTACAACGATGTCAATCTCATATTCAGAAATGGCTGGCAGTTCATCTACAGAAAAAAAGCCTTCGAGCATCAAAATGGTTTTCTTGTAACCTGCCGCTCTTAACGCTAAAGCTTCGTCTAGGCCAAGAATAGCAAAGCCATCAGCAGCTTTTAAGCCTTTAGCCGCATTGAGTAAGCCATGTCCATAACCATTCGCTTTTATCACTGCCATTACCTTAGACCTTGGCGCTTTTGATTTAGCGACGGCTAAGTTATGTTCTAAAGCACTAAGACTAATGTTAGCTTGTATCGGACGCATAGCAGAAATTAGTAATCATCACCCATATGTGCATTACCAGATGAGAAATTCTCAAAACGGGTATGTTGTCCCAAGAACGTCAAGCGCACACGACCAATTGGACCATTACGTTGTTTAGCTATAATAATCTCAGCGGTACCTTTGTCTTCAGAGTCAGGGTTATACACTTCATCTCGATAAATAAACAAAATCAAATCCGCATCTTGCTCGATCGCGCCGGATTCACGTAAATCGGACATGACAGGACGCTTATCAGGACGTTGCTCAACACTTCGGTTTAACTGTGACAAGGCCACTACCGGAACATCTAGCTCTTTGGCGAGCGACTTCAGTGAACGAGAGATTTCAGAAATTTCTGTGGCGCGGTTCTCACTTGCTCGCCCTGAAGTGCCTGACATCAATTGCAAGTAATCGACCACGATTAAGCCAAGCCCACCTGTTTGCCGATGCAAACGACGCGCTCGGGCACGAACATCAAATGAACTTAAGCCAGCGCCCTCATCAATAAAGATTGGCGCGTCATTAAGCCTACCAAGCGCGGTAGTGAGGCGTACCCAATCCTCATCTTCTAGGTTGCCGTTACGCATACGATGCTGATCTAATCGGCCAACAGAACCAATCATACGAGTGGCAAGCTGCGTTGCACCCATTTCCATAGAGAACACCGCGACTGCTTTTTTAGTGTCTAGAGCAACGTTTTCTGCAATATTCAGTGAAAACGCTGTTTTACCCATCGAAGGACGGCCTGCCACAATAATCAAATCCCCTGGCTGGAAGCCTGATGTACGCTCATCAAGGTCATCAAAGCCGGTTGGAATGCCAGTGACACTGCCTTGATTTTCACGTTGATATAGAAAATCAATACGGTCCGCCACTAGAGGTAGTAAGGTTTGAATATTCACAAACCCTTGTGATCCGCGATTACCGCTTTCGGCAATTTGGAAAATTTTGGCTTCAGCTTCATCAAGCAGTTGCTGCGCATCGCGCCCTTGTGGGTTATACGCGCTCTCAGCAATCCCTGAACCGACTTCAACCAACTTACGCATAATCGAGCGTTCACGCACGATTTCAGCATAACGGCGAATGTTTGCCGCAGTTGGTGTGTTTTGCGCCAAGGCGCCAAGATAAGCAATACCACCAACACTTGATAGTTCAGCTGAGTTTTCTAACGATTCCGCCACCGTCACAATATCTGCAGGACGGTTTTGTTCAATTAATTTTGCAATGTGGCTATAAATTAAACGGTGGTCGTGACGATAGAAATCAGCTTGATTAAGAATATCTGCGATTCTATAAAGCGCCTCATTCTCAAGCAGCAAGCCACCGAGCACAGATTGCTCTGCTTCTACCGAATTAGGAGGGAGTTTTAACGATTCTAATGAGTCTTCAGCCATACCAACATTATAAACTGAAACATGATTGCTAAAGACGGCTAGAAAAACAAAAAACGGACAATAAAAAAGGCTACCGAAGTAGCCTTTCTCAATTAAGCGTTAGCTTAATTTATTAATTACGCTTCACCCAATACTGAAACAGTGATATCAACCACTACGTCATGGTGCAAAGCAATGCTAACAGCGTGGTCACCAACAGCCTTTAATGGGCCAACTGGCAAACGTACTTCTGATTTAACTACTTCAAAACCAGCAGCAGTCAATGCTTCAGCGATGTCGCCATTGCCAACTGAACCGAATAGACGGCCGTCAACACCTGCTTTTTGTGTCACTTGTAACAAGTAACCAGCAAGTTTTTCGCCTCGTTTAGCCGCTGCAGATAACAAATCAGCTTGTTGTTTTTCCAGAATCGCACGACGCTCAGCAAATTCAGCTTTGTTAGCTTCAGTTGCACGTTTTGCTTTACCTTGTGGGATTAAGAAGTTACGACCGTAACCATCTTTAACTTTAACGATATCGCCAAGGTTGCCCAAGTTCACTACTTTTTCTAATAAGATAATTTGCATGGTTTTCCCCTTAGTGCTTGTCAGTATATGGCATCAAAGCAAGGAAACGCGCGCGTTTCACAGCTGATGTCAACTGACGTTGGTATTTTGCTTTTGTGCCAGTAATACGTGCAGGAATAATCTTGCCGTTTTCTGTAATGAAATCTTTTAATAAATCTACGTCTTTGTAATCTACTTCTTTAATGCCCTCTGCTGAAAAACGGCAGTAGCGGCGGCGTTTGAACATATCACGTGCCATGTTAGTAATCCTTTAAATATTTATTTTAGCTATCTATTTTTAAATAGCATCCAATGTATTAATGTGCATTACCAGTTGTGTGCTTTTTAGGCTGCGTTTAGCAATAAAACCAGAAGCTTTTACAAACTCTCCAACTTTAATGCTTTGTGACTTTTCTGCCAAAGGTCCCATGACCATCGCATTCACATCACATTCAACCCTACGTTGCATCCCTGCTTCAACTTGCTCAGAGAGATGCCGTAAAACAAAACTCAACAACGGTATTCCTGCTGGTGTGTAGCGAAGCGTTTCTATTTGAACAACTTCACCATCAATGACTAATAAATTAGCCCCCAGCGTTGTGCGACTCACTTAAGCAGCGGCTGCCTCAGCAGCTGGTGCAGCTTCATCTTTACCCAATACTGATTTAGATTTCTCTTCTTTCATCATTGGTGATGGAGCAACAACAGCGTCTTTAGTCGCCATTGTTAGGTGGCGCAACACAGCATCATTAAATTTAAATGCGTGTTCAAGTTCGTCTAAAACGAATTGATTACATTCAATATTCATGAGCACGTAATGCGCTTTGTGGATTTTTTGGATTGGGTAAGCCATTTGACGACGGCCCCAGTCTTCAAGACGGTGCATAGCGCCGCCATTTGAAGTCACGAGTGCGCGATAACGTTCGATCATCGCAGGCACTTGCTCGCTTTGGTCCGGATGGACGATAAATACTACTTCATAATGCCGCATGTAAACTCCTTTTGGATTAAAAGGCTCCTGCACAGCGAAACAGTGAGCCAAGGTGGAAAGGTCGCGATTATATAGAAAACTCTTTTAAAAATCAATGTACGCGACTTGTTAATCCTCATATTTAATGTACTTAAATCTCACGTCGTCATTAGGTGTGCCTTCTAGAGCGCTGACCTTGCCTTGAGCCAAAGCCTCTTGGGCAGGCTTCCAATTGACTACCGATTCAATCTTGATCGCTAATTCAAAGTCCTTGTCCGTAATGCCTTTAGCGCTATGCGTACACAACTTAACCATAACAAACGCATAAGAAACCGTTAGATCAGGATGATGCCAAGCAGCCTCAGCTAGGTGCCCAATAGCATTGACCACCATCAAGGTCGCTTTCCATCCACTGGTTTTATATTTACGGCGTATCCAGCCACCCTCATAAAACCAATGGGGCAAATCAGTGGCGAGTTTATTCTGAATCTCTGCATCAGAATAAACACGCTCTTCAGTATTTCCTTTGTCTACCAAATCGATCATGATTGACTCCTTGCAACAATCTCCACACCCATCATCGGACTGGATTGATGCGTAATTACCTGGTTAATATTGATAAACTCATTCTTACCCACTAACCAAGTTTTAAAAGACCTTCCAGTAGAATACGCACCAAAATATGAGTCTACAACGCCTTCTAACATCAAGTCTTCAACCTCAATCACTTCAGCGTCATCAAAAGCCATCGACTTAACAACCAAGAGATGCTGAGCATTAAGCTTAGCTGCAAACCAAGCTGCCAAGCTATCTGACGTCAAATTCCAAGACCTTGGCAAGTCTTTGTCTGCCAGAACCATCTCAGATGGCTTCCAAACTATTACTTTATTTTGTAAGCATAGCTCTGCAATTTCAAGCACGCTGGATGCCATTACTAAATCTTCATTCAGACCTGCCATCAATGTCGCATATTGATCCATCGCCAGCAATGCCATTTGGTGGGCTGTAGCGTCATCGATACCTGTTTTTGCTTGCGCATCTCGCACAGCATCTGCAAACACCCCCCCACCAGCCACAATGATGACTTTGCCATCGCCAAATTGGGCAAATGCATCTAGCCATCCTTTCAATGCTGGCGTTCCCATTAGACTGCCACCTAGCTTCACCACCCACATCAGGATTTAATTGCCTTTAAAGTGGTATCACCGCCAAAGCGCTCTATCAAAGATATCATGGACGAGGCTTTATCTAATGTTTCGCGATACTCTTTCGCTAGCTCAGAATCAGCAACCACTCCACCACCTGCATAGAAGCGAATTTCATGATGCGAATAAACGGCTGTGCGAATAGCGATATTGGTGTCCATATTGCCATCAAAGCCTACATAGCCAATTGCTCCGCAATAAAGCCCACGGCGATTTGGCTCCAACTCTTCGATAATCTCCATAGAGCGCAATTTAGGCGCACCAGTAATAGAGCCGCCAGGAAAACAGGCGCGCAGTAAATCAATTGCTGTTTTATCTTCAGCCAACCTACCCGTCACCGTACTCACCAAATGATGCACATTCGCGAAGCTTTCTAATGCAAACAGCTTATCAGCGCTCACACTGCCCGTTTCGCAAACTTTGCTTATATCGTTACGAAGCAAATCGACAATCATCAAGTTTTCAGCGCGGTCTTTTGGGCTGTTTTGCAAGTCAAATGCATTGCTCGCGTCTTGATCAACATTGCCTGAACGTGGCCTTGTGCCCTTAATTGGACGCGTTTCGACATGCTTGCCGTGAACCTGCAAAAATCGTTCTGGCGAAGCAGAAAGAACTTGTAACGCTGATTGCTTATCGCTCATGTTCATATAACTCATATACGGTGCAGGGCTGATCTCTCGCAAAGCCAGATAGGCTAACCAAGCATCGCCTTGGGCCTGCGCCGAGAATCGCTGAGCCAAATTCACTTGGTAACAATCGCCCTCTTGAATGTATTGCTTAACCCGATTGAAAGCAGCGCTATATTGGGCGAAGTCTATATTAGACTGCAATGCGGAAGTGACTTCAAAATCAGGTGAAGGAATTGGCTTGAAAGGCTCATCAAATAAGGCGCACAAGCTAGGCCAATCCTGCTCAGTTTGGGAATTTTTACAGAGAGAAACCAAACAGGATCGTTGCAGTTGATGATCAACCACCACCGCCCAATCATAAACGCCCACCATCATTTGTGGCATATTTTCAGCATCTAGCGCTACTGGTTGCAAATGCTCAACTCGGCGCGCTAAGTCGTAAGCAAAATAGCCAATAGCACCCCCCTCAAACGGCAAGGCTGTCTTTGTCGTTTGGTAAGGCGCAAGCGTCTCTTTTAAGAGTTCAAATGGGTCGCTCGAGCTTGAGCGTTCTCCATCGGCATCCGTAATCACCGTCTGCTCACCATTAGTCACCAAACGCACAAAAGGATTTGCCACCATGATGTCATAACGGCCAAACTGACTTGTTGGCTGTCCGCTATCCAAAAACACCGCCCAAGGCCAATCTGCAATTTTTACAAAAAGCGCGGCGCTATTGGTCTGGTAGGGAATTTCGTGTTTTAGCATTCTTTGTGAATCAACATTCTTCGTTTTTTAGCTTTCCAAGTCTATCGACAATCTTGCAACAGCAACCGCGGGCAAACAAACGCTTGCCCAATGTGTGGTTTCATTGGACGTATTAAGCAAAT
>RFOR01000025.1 GCA_009926525.1 Methylophilaceae bacterium | reverse complement strand
GAAAAACCATTATTGAATTGATCAAGCTGCTTGATGATAGTGATAACGAAGTCAATATTGAGGTTTCAACGACACAAGTAAATTTCAGCTTTAATGACATTAAACTAATCACCAAAGTGATTGATGGTAAATTTCCAGATTACACACGTGTCATTCCAGTTGGCCATCAAAATAAATTCACTGTTGATAGAATGACAGTATTACTTGCAATGCAACGTGCATCGATTCTTTCTAATGAAAAGTATCGTGGTATCCGCATGGTGTTGGGTATGAATAGCTTGCGACTCATTAGTACTAACAGTGAGCAAGAAGAGGCTGAAGAGGAGTTGGAAGTAAATTACACAGGGGATACATTGGATATAGGCTTTAATGTCACCTATTTAATTGATGTTCTAAATAATGTCACCAATCCTGAAGTGGTGTTCTCTTTTGCGGACGCAAATAGCAGTTGTTTGGTGACAGTGCCAAATGATGAAAATTACAAGTATGTTGTAATGCCAATGCGCATCTAATGTTCCACGTGAAACAAACTAAATCGTTACTTAAATATAAGATAAAACAATGACTCAAAAACAATCAGATTACGACTCATCCAGTATTACCATCCTTGAGGGATTAGACGCTGTTCGTAAGCGCCCCGGCATGTATATTGGTGACACTTCAGATGGGAGTGGTTTGCATCATATGGTGTTTGAAGTGGTTGATAACGCTATTGATGAAGCATTAGCGGGTCATTGTGATGATATTAAGATCACCATCCACTCAGACAACTCTATCAGTGTGACAGATAATGGTCGTGGTATTCCTGTGGATATCAAGCAGGATGATAAGAATGAGGTAAAACGTTCGGCCGCAGAAATCGTCATGACCGAGCTACATGCGGGTGGTAAGTTTGACCAAAATTCATATAAGGTTTCTGGTGGTTTACACGGTGTGGGTGTTTCAGTAGTAAATGCACTATCTGATTGGTTAAAACTTAAGATCTACAAAAACGGTAAGGTTTACCAAATGGAGTTTGCACGTGGCGTGCCACAAGCGCCGTTGGCTGAAACGGGTACGACAGATCGTTCTGGTACCGAGGTTCATTTCTTCCCATCCATTGAAACCTTTGCATTGATTGAGTTTAGTTTTGATATCTTGGCAAAACGTTTGCGTGAGCTCTCCTTCTTAAATAATGGCGTGAAGATTGAGCTGATCGATCAGCGCCATAATAAGAGTGAAAACTTTGCCTACTCTGGCGGCGTCCGTGGTTTTGTGGAGTATATGAACCGCAGTAAAACCGTGCTGCATCCAAAACCATTCTATGCTGTTGCTGAAAAAGATGGCATGACCGTTGAGGTATCGATGCAGTGGAACGACTCCTACAGCGAAACTGTTCAGTGCTTCACGAACAACATTCCTCAGCGCGATGGCGGTACCCACTTAACGGGGTTACGCACGGCGATGACGCGCACGCTCAATAACTACATTGAGCAAAATGACTTGGCGAAAAAAGCAAAAATTGAAACCAGTGGTGACGATATGCGCGAAGGTCTTACATGTGTACTTTCAGTAAAAGTACCTGAACCTAAGTTCTCATCACAAACTAAAGATAAATTGGTCTCAGGTGAAGTTCAGCCGGTGGTGCAAGATGTGGTGTCTAGCAAGCTCGCAGAATTCTTACTTGAAAACCCAGTAGATGCAAAAGTGATCTGTAACAAGATCGTGGATGCTGCTAGAGCACGTGATGCTGCGCGTAAGGCGCGCGAAATGACTCGTCGTAAGGGGGTTATGGATACCATGGGTCTTCCGGGCAAGCTAGCGGACTGCCAAGAGCGCGATCCGAGCAAGTGTGAAATCTATCTCGTCGAGGGTGACTCAGCTGGCGGTTCAGCTAAACAAGGCAGAGATCGCAAGAACCAAGCGATTTTGCCACTAAAGGGTAAAATTCTTAACGTTGAAAAAGCTCGCTTTGATAAGCTGCTGGGCTCACAAGAAATTGCGACATTGATTACTGCCTTGGGTACAGGCATTGGCAAAGCTGACTTCAGCGTTGAAAAACTTCGTTATCACCGCATCATCATCATGACCGATGCGGACGTCGACGGCGCACACATCAGAACGTTGTTACTAACGTTCTTCTACCGTCAAATGACTGAGCTCGTTGAGCGCGGTCACATTTACATCGCGCAGCCACCGCTTTACAAGGTAAAGCAGGGTAGGGATGAGCGCTACTTAAAAGATCAGCACGAGTTGGATGAGTACTTACTACAATCTGCACTAAAGGGCGCCTCACTGCTGACCAAAACCGGCGGTGAAACCTTGGCTGATGACCCGCTTGCGACCATCGCAAAGCAGATGGTGCTGACCGAGGCAGTCATCCGCCGTATCTCATCCATGTACGATGAGAGCGTCCTACGCGCCCTACAGGACTTAGGTGAAATTAGTCTAAACGATGAAAAAAGTGCGAACGAAGCCGCTGAAAAACTTCGCCCGATCTTGGGTGCGATCGGTTCAGAGGTCCTCGTGGCATTTAATCCAGAGGCTGGAACCTATCGACTAGAAGTGAACAAATACGTACACGGTAACCTGCAGTGCTGCTTGGTGGATGCAGATTTTCTAGCGGGCGGTGACTATCGTCAAATCAGCCGTGTATCGGTGATGTTAAATGGTTTGCTTGGTACTGGCGCAACCGTGCAACGTGGTGAAAAATCTCAAACGGTCACAACATTCAAAGAAGCGCTCGATTGGCTACTTGAAGAGGCAAAACATGGCCTCAATGTACAGCGCTATAAAGGATTGGGCGAGATGAATCCAGAGCAACTTTGGGAAACAACCATGGATCCACAGGTGCGCCGCCTTCTTAAAGTTCAAATCGATGACGCAATCGCCGCGGATGAGATCTTCACAACGTTGATGGGTGACCAGGTTGAACCACGTCGTGCATTCATTGAAAGTAATGCGCTGGGTGTAAATAACTTAGATATTTAATTATTTAATTGAATGGTCGGAAAAAGGGAGCGACTCAAATGTCCCTCCCTTTTTGAATGTTTTACTAAAAGTTAATTGCAATTCCAAATTGTAAATTCACCTTCTGGACTATTTGGGGTAATTAAAACAATAAATTGATTCGCATTGGCTTGAGTCACTAAAATGCCATAGTCGATTAAAGCGCTTTTTGCTGCTAAATTAGCAGCAGTTAACCAAACATGTTCTAGATTTTTTACGTATGCATAGGTATATGTATTAAATTTGTTTTTCACTTTTGGATCAATTCGAACCAGATGTACATGCAATTGATTTTGACTGCGGCGAGATTTTGGATTTACTGCTAAAGCTATTAGCTCAGGCTCAATAATTTTTTTAGAGGTATCCCAGGCAAATTGCCAGATTTCTTCTTGACGCCTTATATCTTCAATTCCTGTCACTTCAGATTTAGGCATGGCTAAACCGTGAATGAAGTCATTCCCACAGCCACACATTTTAATATCTCTTATAGCGACAAACTGTTCATTTTCAGACCAAACTTCGGTAGTATTTTTGCACTCTCTAACAGTTCCACAGTTGCCATCAGTTCTGGGGGATATACATTGATTGCAATAATCTTGAGCTTTAGGGTTTATGCATTTCGTAGCGATATTTAATAAGATATCGCTTCTAGAAATCTCCAGTGCGACACTTGGATAAATTAATCCCAGTAAAAGAATAGCGAGAAGAATGAGACGTTGAAATTTTTTAATTATTTTTAAAGCGAGCAATTTTGGCCTCCTAATGAAAATACTAAGTGATAAAAACATGCTTTTTGCCAAACGAAGCCAATTTAATTAACGCCGACTGGTACTCAGCCATTCAAGCTATTTGAGCAATTGGTGGCGCCTGGAGTATCTGCGTGAAGGGTTTTAGACAATAAAAAAGGCCAACAATGATGTTGGCCTTTTTGCTTTGCAGCTAAGACGCGGGTCTTAGTTTAATGCATCCTTCAAAGCTTTACCTGCTCGGAAAGCTGGTGCTTTACGTGCAGCGATTTGTAATTCTTTACCAGTTTGTGGGTTACGACCGATACGTGCAGCGCGGTTGCTAACAGCAAATGTACCAAAGCCGATTAATGTAACAGTGTCACCACCTTTAAGTGCAGCAGTTACGCTACCTGTAAATGCGTCAACAGCTTTAGCGGCAGCAGCTTTAGAGATGTCAGCTTCAGCAGCAATCTTAGCAATCAATTCTTGTTTGTTCATAGGATAATCAATCATAAAGGGTTACGGAGTCATTATCTTAACTGAATTTTTAGGGATTTAACAAATATCCATTACTTTTTTAATAAATTTTTAAATATTTTTTATGTTTTAGCGGTTATATGACAAACTAATGCCACTTTTAAGGTGAATTAAATCTAAAAAATGCAGAATATAGTAGAAGATCTAAGTACCGTTTCACACGTGATTCAACTCGCAGTCGCGCCAGTTTTCTTGCTAACAGGCATCGGTGCAATTTTATCTGTACTGGCAATGCGGTTAGGCCGTGTCGTCGATCGGTATCGCGTTTTGATGGACCGAGACCCGCTCTCACCCCACAACCTTCTGGAGATACGGATACTATCCAATCGCGCTGTTTGGACCCATTGGGCGATCACACTTTGCACCATCTCAGCCTTGTTGGTGTCAACCGTCATCGTGGCCTTGTTTATTGGCTATGAAAGTAGTAGAGATCCATCGCACATCGTGGCGCCCTTATTCATCCTCGCAATGGTGTCCTTAATCATTGGTCTTGTTTGCTTTATACGTGAAATTTCACTTTCTACCCACACCATAGAGCTGCCAGAAGATTTAAAAGAGTAATAAAGCGATGACGCTAAATGAATTGAAGTTTATTGTGGCGCTGGCCAAATCCCGCAACTTTAGAAAGGCGGCTGAGGTTTGCTTTGTCAGCCAGCCCGCCTTGAGTCTCGCTGTTAAAAAGCTGGAAGATGAATTAGGTGTTCTACTGTTTGAACGTAGTCGCAATGATGTGACCATGACGGCCGTGGGTGAGCTCGTGATAGAGCAGGCGACCCGCGTGATTGAAGAGGCGAAGCGGATTAAAGAAATTGCCAAGCAGGGCAACAATCAACTGGCAGGGCCATTGAAGCTCGGCGTTATATACTCTGTTGGGCCTTATTTACTCCCAGAAATTATTCCAGTGCTGCGTAAACATGCGCCAGAGATGCCCCTCATCGTAGAAGAAAATCTCACGAGTAACCTTGAAGCTCAGCTACGTAGCGGCGTCATTGATGTGGCGATCATTGCCTTGCCGTTTGAGCTATCTGGCGTGATCACCATGCCACTATATGAAGAAGAGTTTGTCGTTGTTGTGCCAAGTACACACGAATGGTCGAACCGACAAGAGGTGGATGCAAGCGAGCTCGCTGATGAGAAGGTGTTACTACTTAACAGTGGGCACTGCTTTAGCAATCAGGTGGTACAGGCCTGTCCAAGCCTCACCCGGAATGGCGAAGTACTTCAAGGTAACTCGCTGGATACGGTGCGTAATATGGTGGCCTCGAATCTCGGCATCACAGTTTTACCCATGAGCGCGACGATCAGTCGATATCAAAACCCCTTGGTCAGGGCGATTCCGTTTAAGCGCCCAGCGCCCACCCGACAGATTGCTTTGGCCTGGCGTAAAAGTTATGGCCGTGTGGAGGCCGTTGAAGAAATTGCTAAATCCATTCGTGGGCTTGAAATGTTTGCAGGCGCACTATTGTAGTAGTCGCTGCTTAAGCTTTTTTAATAAGCGACGAACGCCCGGAATCCAGCGACGGGCAGATCGGAAGTTAATAGATTAATCGTCACACGCACCTCATCGTTGGGAGCCAAGCCCTCATCGAAAGACTTTTCTAATCCCTTTAAATACTCACTTGGCGCAATTTTGCGGCGAGTCAGCGGCTTATCTTGCTGGTCTGTTAGGGTGAGCTCGATCGACGGGAAAGATTGTGCATAGGGGGCGTTGTTGACGATCACACAGCTAAATTTAACGATGCCAGCATGCATTTCATCTTTAACCAGCTCAGTATCGTCGATCGCGATCAGTTCTGCATGTTGCGGAAGAGGGAGCGTGCAACCTAAATAGTGACAGGTGGTTTTTATTACGGGCTTGAGCGCGGGCCATTGCCGTGCAATTTCACCGCGAAAAAAATAAAGGCTTTGAAGAACTGCCAGCATCACCAGCAGGCCAAGAATAATGAGAGTCACCGGCTTATTGAGTGACATCCCTTTTTTTTCTGGCTTAAGAACATCTTCATGGACAGCACGCTCACTCAAAAAATCGTTAGCGACAAACACCTGCTGACATTGACCACACCTTACTTTACCTTGATGAGACTTAAGTTGTTTTGGCTTAACAATGAAACTGGTATAACAAGAAGGACATTGGGTGACCAAACTCATGGCGTCTATCCCTATTTCTTGGTGCCCGTTAACAGGGTCCAGCTATCCATAAAGATTGGGGCATCCATCGTAAACCACTCCGCATAGATTGCTGAAACCTGTTCTACCTGTTCGCGCAAAATGCCAGATAATGCGATGCGACCATGTTGTTTACAAACACCCGCTAGCGCAGGCGCCAAAACACTCAGCGCACTCGATAAGATGTTGGCAACCACGATATCTGCTTGATTTTCAGGGTAGTCCGTTGCCATGTAAAAAGCAGCTGAAACCTGATTTTGCTCAGCGTTAAAGTTGCTCGAAATAATCGCTTGTCCATCAATATCCACACCCATGACCTCAGCCGCCCCCAATTTTTTAGCAGCAATCGCCAAGATGCCGGATCCGCAGCCATAATCAAGCACATGGTGGTGTGGCTTTACTTGATCAACCAGCCAAGCCAAACATAAGTGCGTTGTTGGGTGACTCCCAGTGCCAAAGGCTAGGCCCGGATCAAGCACAATATTGAGTGCGTTAGGATTTGGGGCGTCGTGCCAAGTGGGTACAATCCATAGGTCGTTGGTAATTTTGATGGGGTCAAATTGTGATTGGGTCGCACGCACCCAATCCTGCTCAGCCACGATCTCTGTGGTATAGATTAGGCCCTTAAAGCCGGTGATAGCTTCAACCTCTGCCATCACCGCTTGAACATCCACACCCTCATCAAAGAGTGCGCTGATGATGTTCTTGTTCCAGATGCCAGGAGGTGGATCGCCTGGTTCCCCGAAGATAGGCTGTTCGTCAGGCGTTTCAGCGTTTGCATCTTCGATGCTGGCTGAGAGTGCGCCGATCTCCATCAGCGTATCACTCAAGCGGTCAGCGTTTTGGCTATGCGCCTCGACATGAAGTGAAACCCAAGCCATCTAAAAAGCCTTATTTAGTATGAATGCCAAGTTTGTTTTCAAGATAGTGAATGCTGGTTTCACCCAATTGGAAAGCTGCGTCGTTCATCAGGTCGCGATGAAGTGCCACATTGGTCTTGATACCCTCAACCACCATCTCAGACAGTGCAATATTCATGCGTGCAATGGCTTGTTCACGCGTATCACCATAGGCAATCAACTTACCGATCATTGAATCGTAGTGCGGTGGCACCATGTAGTTTTGGTATGCATGAGTATCAACACGGATGCCAGGACCGCCTGGCATATGGAATGTGGTGATTCTGCCTGGTGAAGGAACAAATGTATATGGATCTTCAGCATTGATTCGGCATTCGATCGCATGGCCACGGAATTGAATATCTTTTTGACGTAAGCGAAGCTTCTCACCATATGCCACACGAATTTGCTCTTGAACGATATCCACCCCAGTAATCATCTCTGTGACAGGATGTTCAACTTGGACACGGGTGTTCATCTCGATGAAGTAGAACTCATTGTTCTCGTATAAGAACTCGAATGTACCTGCGCCGCGATAATTAATACGCTTACACGCATCCGCACAGCGCTGACCAATTTTGTCACGAAGGCGAGTTGAGATACCAGGCGCTGGGGCTTCTTCGAGTACTTTTTGATGGCGTCGCTGCATTGAGCAGTCGCGCTCACCAAGGTAAATCGAGTTGCCATGTTGGTCAGATAAAATTTGGATTTCAATATGGCGTGGCTGCTCAAGAAACTTTTCCATATAGACCACGGGATTACCAAAAGCGGCTTGTGCTTCTGCTTTCGTCATATTCACAGAAGAAATTAAAGCGGCTTCCGTATGCACAACGCGCATGCCACGACCACCGCCACCGCCAGCGGCTTTAATGATGACTGGGTAACCAATTGATTTGGCGATGCGGATAATTTCTTCTGGGTC
>RFOR01000024.1 GCA_009926525.1 Methylophilaceae bacterium | reverse complement strand
CTCGCACCCTACGTATTACCGCGGCTGCTGGCACGTAGTTAGCCGGTGCTTCTTATCAAGGTACCGTCATTATGACGAGTTATTCGCTCGTCACGTTTCTTCCCTTGCGAAAGAGCTTTACAACCCGAAGGCCTTCTTCACTCACGCGGAATGGCTGGATCAGGCTTGCGCCCATTGTCCAAAATTCCCCACTGCTGCCTCCCGTAGGAGTCTGGACCGTGTCTCAGTTCCAGTGTGGCTGGTCGTCCTCTCCCTTTACCTCACCTACTAGCTAATCAGATATCAGCCGCTCCATTAACGCAAGGTCCGAAGATCCCCTGCTTTCCCCCGTAGGGCGTATGCGGTATTAGCCAACCTTTCGATTAGTTATCCCCCATTATTGGATACGTTCCGATATATTACTCACCCGTTCGCCACTCGCCACCAAGAGCAAGCTCTCGTGCTGCCGTTCGACTTGCATGTGTAAAGCATTCCGCCAGCGTTCAATCTGAGCCAGGATCAAACTCTTCAGTTTAATTCCTAACTATTACTTGTGACCCCAATAAAGGGGTCGGTATGTCGCTTTTGCTTTATTTACTCAAATGAATCTAGGTTGTCGACATTGTCTATTGCTAAACAATGTGTTTTACAAAGTTTCATTCAAGGTATAAGCATTTGTATCTTGAGCGTTCACGTTCCGAAGAACCAGTGAACTTGCCAGCTACAAACACTCACACCTATCGATTGTTCAAATTTTTAAAGAGCAGGTATTACTAAATTCTTTTCACATCACCAACACAGAATCTTGCTCCGCGTTAGCAACGAGAGGGGCGCATTATACAGACCTGGTAAATTTGGTCAAGAGCAAAATCAAACAATTTATGACTCTTTTTATTGCTTCCCGCCTCGTGTTTGAAGCGAAGGGCGCATTCTACAGAACAATAAAAACCGGTCAATAGGAATGTTGCGTTTTTTACAAAGTAATTACATTTAAATTAACTTATTGTGACGCGCGCGAATTTACGCTTCCCCACTTGCGCAACCACTTCGGTACCTTTGGCGACTTGTTGGTGTTTATCCACCACCTTTTCACCATCCAGTTTGACGCCGCCTTGCTCTATTGCACGCATAGCCTCAGAGGTGCTAGCCACCAATCCAGCTTGTTTGAGCAATTGCGGTACAGAGATAGTCGCCTCAGCTATTTCAATCCCAACCTCAGGTACTTCCTCTGGAATACCGCCTTTTGAGCGAAGCTCAAAATCTTTTAGCGCTTCATCAGCTGCTTCTTGGCTATGGAATCGGGCAACGATTTCTTGCGCAAAGCGCACTTTCGTATTTCTAGGATTGGCACCCGCAGCGATTTCCTTTTTCCACTGTGCAATCGTTTCTAATGATTCGAAAGACAACAACTCGATATAACGCCACATCAACCCATCAGAGACCGACATAATCTTACTGAAGATCACATTGGCAGGCTCAGCCACTCCAATGTAATTGCCCAATGATTTAGACATTTTATTGACGCCGTCCAAGCCCTCCAATAAAGGCATGGTCAATACACATTGCTGACTTTGACCTGCTTGCTTTTGTAACTCACGACCCATCAACAAGTTGAATTTTTGGTCAGTGCCCCCCAACTCAACGTCTGCTTTTAACGCAACTGAGTCGTAACCTTGTAATAAAGGGTATAAAAATTCATGGATCGCGATTGGCTGATTATTTTTATAGCGCTTGCTAAAGTCATCACGCTCAAGCATACGCGCAACCGTGTGACTTGCAGCTAACTTCAACATCCCTGCCGCACCCAATTCATTTAGCCATGTGGAGTTAAACACCACTTCAGTTTGCTCAGGCTTAAGGATTTTGAATACTTGCGCCGCATAAGACTTTGCATTTTCTTGTACTTGCTCAGCCGTCAATGGAGGACGTGTTGCACTCTTTCCTGTTGGATCGCCAATCATGCCGGTGAAGTCGCCAATTAAAAATAAGACTTGATGTCCAAGCTCTTGGAATTGACGTAATTTATTTAATAGAACGGTATGGCCCAAATGCAAATCTGGAGCAGTCGGATCAAAACCCGCTTTCACACGCAATGGCCGACCTGTTTTTAATTTTTCTACCAGTTCGCTTTCGATCAAAAGCTCATCACTTCCGCGTTTGATTAGCGCCAGACTTTGTTCTATCGATACTGATTTTGATGTCATCACTAAAGGCCTATATATATTGTTACAACCCGCACCACTGCACCCCAAAACTTCACGAAAAATCACTTTTCTGTTAGCATCGACCCTCATATTTAAGTAATAAGGTGGCATCGGTGCAGAGTAACGAGCCCAACAATCTAGAAAATTCTAAACCTCGCATTTTAACGCAAAAAACCTCAAATCAAGTACGAAAGCTTGATTTGCGTTGGATTATTGCGATTTCTTGCTTACCTCTATTAGGTATTGCAACTGCATTCGGCATTGCACCACAAACGCTCACCGACAACATTCCAGTTGAAACCATTGTGGAAGATGTAGTTCTTCCTCAGCTTGAAACCCTTCAAAGTGCAAACGCTAATGCTGGGTTTTTCTGGGTGACCGAAACCATTCGTCGTGACGATACGCTTGCGAGTCTGATCAAAAGACTCAACATTCTTAATGAAGATGCGATTGAGTTCTTGCGAAGCAATCACAATGCAAGCAGCTTAGCTTCAAAGCTTAAACCCGGACAAACCGTTCGCGCTCAAACAAACGAAGCAGGCAAACTGATAGCGCTTCAATATCAATTCAGCAGTTCACATTTGTTAAGCGTAATCTATACTGACTCTGGCTATGTTGCTAACACTCAGGAAATTAGCTTCGATAAACATACCGTACTCAAATCTGCCACGATCAAGAACTCACTTTTTGCTGCGACAGATGCCGCAGAAATTCCCGACTCAGTTGCCATGCAACTTGTTGACATCTTCTCAACAGATATCGACTTTCAAACAGACCTTCGCAAAGGCGATCGTTTAGTCGTCGCTTATGAGGCTGAATATAGTGAAGGGCTCCAAGTTAAAGCAGGGCAAGTCCTATCTGCTGAATTCACGAATGATGGAAAAACATACAGCGCCTTCATGTTCAGAGATCCTAGTGGCCACGCTGCTTATTACGCCGCTGATGGCAAAAGTATGCACAAATCATTTTTGCGCTCGCCTCTAGAGTTTTCACGCATCAGCTCGGGATTTAGTGTCGATCGCTTACATCCAATTTTGCAAACCATGCGAGCGCACAAAGGCGTAGATTACGCTGCTCCTATTGGCACGCGCGTTAAAGCTTCCGGGGACGGCACTGTTGAATTCGTTGGAATCAAAGGCGGTTATGGCAATGTTGTCGTCCTGCAACACGCGAATAAAGTGAGCACTATCTACGGCCATCTTTCACGTTTTGCTTCTGGCATACATCCGGGTAAAAAAGTGTCCCAAGGTGATGAAATTGGTTTTGTTGGCATGACGGGCTTAGCAACTGGCCCGCATTTACATTATGAGTTCTTGCTAAACGGTGAACATCGAGACCCATTGAAGGTTGCCCTGCCCACGGCTGAGCCTGTACCTGCAAACTACAAAGCAGCTTTTTTAGCGCAAAAAGCTGAATATGCAGCGCAATTGAATTTATTAGGCGCAAGCAATGTTGCCTCATTGATTAAGCCTCAAAGCGAGCTTCAAGATTAACATGCAAGGTTTATGGATTGGATTAATGTCAGGCACCAGCTTAGATGGTGTTGACGCTGTGTTGACGGAATTTAAACAAGCGCCAGGACAAGGACTTCAATCAAAGGTTATCAAAACCTACACACTCCCATTTAGCCATGAACTTCGAGAAGAGCTACTTTCTCTCCACGAAAGCGGCCATAACGAAATTCATCGAACTGCCTTGGCTGGCAATCAACTTGCTAGACTCTATGCAGAGGCAGTGAATGGCTTACTTGCTGAAGCGAATATCGGGCCAGCTCAAATTTCTGCCATTGGTTGCCACGGTCAAACGATTCGCCATAGGCCGGAGCTTGGCTATACTATTCAAATTGGTAATGCTGCCTTGCTCGCTGAACTCACCAGTATTACGGTTGTTTCAGATTTTCGTAGCCGAGATATTGCTGCAAATGGTCAAGGCGCTCCCTTGGTTCCGGCATTTCATCAGGCAGTTTTTGGACATCCTCATATCAATCGCACCATTATTAATATTGGCGGAATCGCCAATCTAAGCGTATTAAATAATGGTCAAGAAAATCCGATAAAAATTATTGGGTTCGATTCTGGACCAGGCAATATGCTGATGGACGCTTGGGTAGAAATGCACACTGGCAAGCGTTATGATGAGTCGGGTAATTGGGCCATGACTGGTCAAGTGATTGATCGATTACTGGCTGCATTATTAGCCCATGAGTTTTTTACACTCACGCCACCGAAGAGCACGGGCAGAGATCTTTTTAATATGGAATGGCTGAAATCGCACCTTCAACCTGATGACTTGACGCAAGATGTGCAACGCACCTTATTAGCGTTTACAGCCCAATCGATTGCAGATGCAGTTCAAAAACATGCGCCGAATACTGATGAAATTTACCTATGTGGCGGCGGAGCCTTTAACCAGGCGCTCATTCAACACTTGCGCCTATTGCTGCATCCTGTGAAAATCGAGTTAACGGATGTTTTAGGCATTAATGTAAGCGACGTTGAAGCGACTGCCTTTGCATGGTTAGCAAGACAAGCGTTGCTCAAAGCGCCAGGCAACCTACCTTGCGTGACTGGTGCTCATGGATTACGGATTTTAGGCGCGATTTATGCTTGTTAATTTACTGAAATAACACTTGATTGAATAGTTAAATGACGAACAAACCTACAAAAGTAACATTGACGTTTGATAACGGTAGCGAGCCTATCGAATTGCCTATCCTATCCGGGAATCTTGGTGTTGATGTGATTGATATTCGCAGCCTTGGCAAGCACGGTGTTTTCACCTATGACCCTGGCTTTTTATCAACGGCTTCTTGTAGCTCAGACATTACTTTTATTGATGGCGAAAAAGGGCTTCTTTACTACCGTGGCTATCCAATTGAACAGTTGGCCAAACACTGTAGTTTTATGGAAGTTTCTTATTTGTTGATTCATGGCGAATTACCAAGCAAAGAACAAAAAAATACGTTCACCAATACAGTGCACCAACACACCATGTTGCATGATCAACTCACCAAGGTATTTACAGGCTTTAGACGAGATGCACATCCTATGGCGGTGATGGTCGGTGTGGTTGGTTCAATGTCTGCCTTTTACGGCGAGTCATCTGACATCCATGACGCAAAAATGCGTGAAATTACCGCTTATCGTTTGCTTGCAAAAGTACCAACCATTGCGGCATGGAGCTACAAGTACAACATTGGTGAGCCGTTCATGTACCCACAGAACAAGCTCGATTATGCAGCGAATTTTATGCACATGATGTTTGCCACACCTTGCGAAGAGTACACACCCAATCCAGTACTCACGAAAGCATTCGAGCGCATTTTGATTTTACATGCAGACCATGAGCAGAATGCATCCACCTCAACGGTACGTCTTGCAGGCTCAAGCGGCGCAAATCCATTTGCTTGTATCTCAGCAGGGATTGCTTCACTTTGGGGTCCTGCGCACGGCGGCGCAAACGAGGCAACGCTCAATATGCTCGAAGAAATTGGTGATGTGAGTCGTATCGGTGAATTTATTGCCCGCGCTAAAGATAAAAATGATCCATTCCGTCTGATGGGATTTGGCCATCGCATTTATCGAAACATGGATCCGCGTGCTTCTATCATGCGCGAAACCTGCCATGAAGTACTCAATGAACTTGGCTTGCATGACGACCCAATGTTTAAGCTGGCAATGGAATTAGAAAAAATCGCGCTCGAAGATGAATACTTCGTGAGCCGTCGTCTATACCCTAATGTCGACTTCTATTCTGGCATTGTGATGCGCGCCATGGGCATTCCAAACTCAATGTTTACCGCGATTTTCGCGCTTGCAAGAACCGCTGGCTGGGTAGCTCAGTGGAGTGAAATGATCTCTGACCCAGAAGGTAAAATTGGCCGTCCACGTCAACTATATACCGGCCAAACCAGACGTGATTTTGTACCGATTGATGAACGCTGAACTGATTTTTAACAAAAACAAAGGCGCCTAGGCGCCTTTGTTTTTTTGTTCAATCGATGTAACTAATTAAACTGAGAACGAAGAACCGCAACCACAAGTCGTTGTTGCATTCGGATTACGAATCACAAACTGTGAGCCTTGCAGGCTATCGGTATAGTCAATTTCAGCACCCATCAAGTACTGCAAACTCATTGGATCAATAAGAAGTGTTACTGAATCACGCTCAACTTGCGTGTCATCTTCATTCACGGTTTCTTCAAAAGTAAAACCGTATTGAAAACCTGAACAACCACCACCACTCACGAATACACGGAGTTTCAAATCAGGTGAACCTTCCTCTTCGATTAGTTCTTTTACTTTCTTAGCCGCATTATCAGTAAAGACTAACGGACTTGGCATTTCAGCTACAGCATTCATCTCTAACTCCTTAATAATCACTTGTTACCATTTAGCACCTCTTGCAGAGCTAAAAGTTATGCGCAAATGAATACGCTAAATACTTGATATAATTACTCCACTATACACTAGAAAATTACGGCAATAAAGGCACAACATTTAGGCCTAAGCCTTCAGATAATCCAAACATGATGTTCATATTTTGAACTGCCTGTCCTGCAGCGCCTTTCACCAAATTATCAATCACCGACAATATCACCACAGTGTCTCCACCTTGTGGTTGATGCACTGCAATTCTGCATTGGTTCGAACCCCTAACTGAGCGGGTTTCTGGATGACTGCCTTTAGGCAATACATCCACAAAAGCTTCATTGGCATATCTGTCTTCAAACAATTTTTGCAAATCTACAGATTTCGTCAATTTCGCATACAAGGTTGCATGAATCCCACGAATCATTGGCAATAAGTGAGGTGTAAACGTTAAGCCCACCTGCTTATTGGCCATCGCTGCTAAGCCTTGGCTAATCTCTGGTAAATGACGATGACCCGCAACACCATAGGCCTTAAAATTATCGCCCGCCTCGGCTAACAGCGCATGCACTTCTGCTTTACGGCCTGCGCCACTTACACCAGACTTAGCATCGGCTATGAGATATGTGGGGTCAATCACGCCAGCTTCAAGTAGCGGCATAAAACCAAGTTGCACCGCAGTTGGATAACAACCAGGATTGGCAACTAACTTAGACTTGCTAATTTTTTCCCGATTAATTTCGGGCAAGCCATAAACAGCTTCATTAATTAGCTCAGGGCAAGCATGCGTCATGCCGTACCATTTTTCCCAAGTCGCGACATCTTTAATTCTGAAATCTGCAGCTAAGTCGATGACACGTACATTTTTTGCAAGTAACTCTCTAGTCTGCTGCATTGCAATGCCATTTGGAGTAGCAAAAAACACCACGTCACAAGCAGACAAATCAACCTGCGCAGGATCTGAGAATTTCAAATTCACATATCCCCGTAGGCTGGGGAACATATCAGCCACGGGCATCCCTGCCTCACCGCGTGAGGTAATCACTGCCAGTTCAGCATTCGGATGTATTGCTAGCAAACGTAGCAGTTCAACACCGGTATAGCCTGTGCCGCCAACAATCCCTACTTTGATTTTATCCATAGTTCAAAACCATTCTAAAAATTCGATTGGCTATTCCAATAGCCAGCAAACAGCATAGTAACAAAAAGCCAAGCTGGAAAACAAAAAAGCCGCAATTACGCGGCTTTTTTTGCTGAACGCTAAAAAATTAACGTTTAGAGAATTGTTTACGACGACGCGCTTTACGTAAACCAACTTTTTTACGCTCAACTTCACGTGCATCACGTGTAACGAAACCTGCTTTGGATAAAGCACTTTTCAACGCTGCATCGTAGTCGATCAAAGCACGTGTAATGCCGTGACGAACTGCACCAGCTTGACCAGACTCACCGCCACCCACCACGTTTACCATGATGTCGAAGCTTGATTCGTTATCTGTCAAAGCAAGTGGTTGACGAAGAATCATGCGTGAAGTCACGCGTGAGAAGTATTCGTCAGCTGGCTTGTCGTTTACAACGATGTTGCCTTTACCTGATTTCAAGAAAACGCGAGCTACTGAGCTTTTACGACGGCCAGTACCATAATTATATTTACCAATCATATCGATTCCTTAAGCTTGGCTTTGAATGA
>RFOR01000023.1 GCA_009926525.1 Methylophilaceae bacterium | reverse complement strand
TGCGCCTGGCGCAGTAAATACAAAATCAGTTAGGGTCACTTGTCGTTGGGCAAACGCAATTACGCTCGGGTCTTTGGTTTTGTCGGCCATAAACTTCCACCAAGCTGTCACGATGATGTTGCCCATCAATAATATGATGCCAAGAATATGAAGAGATTTTAATAGCAGGTAGGTATGATCCATTTTTATTCCCAGATGAAAAGATTAAGATTAGCGTTGCTGTGAATGTCTATCTGGGTGGGTTTCTAACCACTCCTGCCAAACCGCAAATGCAATTGCTAGTATAACAGGCCCTAAAAATAAGCCTACAAATCCAAAGGCTGACAAGCCACCAATGACCCCAAAAAAAGCTAATAGAAAAGGAATTTTGACGCTTTTTGCTAAAACAATGGGTCGAATGACATTATCAATCCAAGATACGACGAGTGCCCCCCAAAGTAAAAGCTCTACACCTGCCACCGTATTGCCGCTTAGTATTAGCCAAAGGCCAATACCTCCCCAAATAAACGGGGTCGCAAAGGGGAGCATGGAAAATAATGTGGTCACCGCCCCTAGCAGAATGGGTGCCTCAAGCCCCACAATCCAATAACCTATCCCAGCAAAGACGCCTTGTGCAATTGCGGTTAAAACGATTCCGTAAACGACCCCTCTAGTTGCATCGCCAGCCGCTTGAAAGTAGCTGCGCGCGCGAATGCCAAGTAATGACTCTAAAACTTGTTCAGATTGTGTTACGAATTTTAATCCGCCTTTGTAAGCGAAGAACAATGCTAACAGGGCAAAGCCCATGTCGGCAAGATTTCGACTAATGCCACCAATGATGTTGATTAACTTTTGATCTGCATTCATCAATAAAGTATGAATTTCGTTTTTAAATTCTGCTGGATTTGTGAATGCCTTTGAAAGCCATGAATCGATATCGGGGCCAACGATGGGAAGTTCGGCAATAAACTTGGGAAGTACAATTCCACCATTCGCCAGTTTGCTGGTAAAAAGTGTTGCCGCGATGCTAAGTTCGCTTTTTAATACGAAGAATAACCACAACATAGGCACAATGACCGCTGCCGCCATTAAGGTAGTCATGATGAGTGAGGCGATTGTATTTCGACGACCTAGTTTATTTAATAGCCAAATATAAGAGGGCCAACTTACATAAGCCAAAATACAAGCCCAAGCGATAGCCGTGAAAAATGGCGCAAGAACGACCCAAACACCTATGCATATGCTGACCACGAAAAGTGCGAATAAAATTTGTCTGACGGTATTGTGAGTGAGATTTTGCAAGAGATTCCCCTAGGCTTGCATTGTGCGGCGATTAACCGAACAAGCGGAATTGTTTTTAGCAGTATAGATGATATAAAGTAATGCATGAATAAAGACAGCATTTCGTTATAGACTGTCAGTATTATTTAACTCCTTCATCCAAGGTAATTTATTGATGAGCCAGCATAAACACTCGCATCAACACGCCCATTCACATCAATTGTCGTTTGACGATCCCAAGCGCTATGCGCTCTCAAAACAATGCACATGGACCAGTGTGCTTGTAAATATTGCCTTGACGATTACTCAAGTAATTGCTGGTATTTTTTCTCATTCGCAATCTTTAATTGCCGATGGCGTGCATTCACTTTCTGATTTAATTTCTGACTTTTTAGTGCTCATTGCAAGCTATCACAGCAAAACCCCGGCGGATGATGACCATCCATATGGACACGGCCGTATTGAAACTGCTGCATCTTTAGTCTTGGGTGCCATTCTTGTGCTGACAGGCGTTGGCATTATGTACAGCGCTGCCATTAAGCTTGATACACTTGGCAATGCGCCTCCTGTAACATCACTCGCCCTATGGACAGCTGGTTTAGCGCTGCTCGCTAAAGAGGCCTTGTTTCGCTATATGCTTCATGTTGGCGAACAGTTGCGCTCGCCTTTATTAATAGCCAATGCATGGCATGCACGTTCTGATGCAGCTTCTTCACTCGTTGTTGCAGTGGGTATCGCAGCCAATATGATGGGCTTTATTTATGCCGATGCGATTGCAGCAATATTGGTCGGCTTTATGATTGTGCGCATGGGCTTGGTCTTTGTTTGGGAAGCATTTCAAGAACTGATCGATGCTGGATTGTCTTTCGAAGAGGTCGCGAGTATTCGTCAAACCTTAATAGATACGAAAGGCGTTCAAAACGTCCATGAGTTAAGAACTCGAAAGATGGCGCACCGAGTATTAGTGGATGCGCATATTTTGGTAGATTCTAAAATCAGTGTGTCCGAGGGACATAGTATTGCCGAAAGGGCCCGTAAGCGTGTGATTGATAGCCATGAGTCCGTCAACGATGTCTTGGTGCATGTAGATATAGAGGATGATGCGGGCTACGTTGAAGATGTGCCGATGGCATTTCCAAGCCGTGAGGAGTTGTTGGCATCACTTGCGAAAGTGTTGGATGGCTTACCAGACTATGACCAAGTCACCCTTCACTATTTAGCTGGCAAAGTTGAAGCTGATGTTTTGATGCCTTATGACGCCCTTAAAACAAAGGTCGCCATTACTAAAGCAAACCAGTTAATTAGAGACAGATTAACTGGACATGCTTTTTTTAGCCAAGTGAGGCTGGCGGCTAATTTAAGCTAATTAGTAGTTGCTACGCGCCGTTGATGCAACGCTAGGCTTTAAATCAAAGGCGATGCAAATTCGCTCTTCGCTAGAGGTGAACGGAATGGTTCTGTGGAATAGCGAGGACGGGAATAAAACAATCTCGCCTACATTGGGAACAACCGCGCCCACAGGAAAGTTGTTATGCTTTTGCGGATAAGCGTCGCCGTGAATGCCATACTCAAAAGCACCTTCAGTAGGCATTTTTTTATCTGAAGGCATGGCAAGATAAACCGCCCCACTAATCCAGCCGATTTCATGAATGTGCGGATCCAAATGTCCTCCTTGGCGCATTTTTACATACCATGAGCTGGTAAATTCGAACTCGTCTGGAAAGGATTTAATTAACTCACAATCAGCGCCAGCGAATTTATTTTTGTAGTTCATAAACTCTTTTTTGACCAACTCGCCCAGCGTCCTAAATGAAGCCTCCGGGCGCTTAAACAAATTGCCTGCGGATTGTTTGCCGTTGTGTAACATCCCTTGCACACGTTCAGCAATTTGCGCATTGTTGATGTCGTTGAGCAGGGCCTTCAATAGCGGGCTGTTTGGTTCAGAAAGCTCAGGGATCGCTGCGTTATAAACAAAATCAAACCCGTTTTTGCAGAAATTATATGGATTTTCAACCCCAAAATTGACGGCATAGTGTGTCGCGAGTGTAGCTAGAAAAGGCGCGATATGTGGGCCGGCCTTAATGATTTCATCTAACTTCTTCTTAAATTCATCAAAGCGCTCCGCTTTGTATAAACAATACATACTTCGCTCTAGCCAGTCATCGAGTTGGCTACGTTCAAAATGCGGGATTGCTTCATCAAAGCGTTTGGCAAGATATAAAAACTCCGCCAGGTTGTAGTTGGCGCTAGCGTGGTTGGGATTAAGCGCCAAAGCGTTTTGATAGCTGGCAATGGCTTCTTGCATATTGCCTTGGTCGCGCAAGGTTTCGCCCAAGTTGTTGTGAGCATCTGCGTAATTAGGGAAAAGGGCAATCGCTTGTCTGTAGCTCTTAATTGCTTCTTCCAACTTGCCTTGGTCACGTAAGGCTGTACCAAGATTAAAGTGTCCGCGCGCATCTTGGTGGTTGATGGAAAGCGCTTTGCGGTAACTCGCGACAGCTTCTTCTAGCTTGCCTTGTTTTTGAAGTAGTGTGCCTAGGTTTCCATACGCCTCAAAGAACTTAGGTTGCAAAGCAATCGCCTTGCGATAGCTGGCGGCGGCTTCAGTCAATTGACCAATATTGCTTAGTGCAATCCCAAGATTGAAATGTAGGTCTGGCATATTTGGTTGTAATTTAAGCGCATTGCGGTAGCTATTGATGGCGCCGTCATATTGCCCTAGGCCATCTAATGCAATGCCCAATACATTATGCAAAATAAAGGTATTTGGATATTGCGTTAGTAATGACTTTGCCATATTCGCGGCGTTAGCAAGTTGGCCAGCGTTAAGTAAGTTGAGTAGCGGTTGAACTTCGTGTTGGCTAGCTTGTTTATTCGATTGATAGGCCATGATGATTCAGTCTGAATTACGGTTGAGATTGTTGGCTATTTTTTAATTGTAGCGCCATGTGTTTTAAAAAGCGCATGGCCACTTTCGGTTCGCTCAAAATAAGCGTTTGAATGTTTTTAGCGTTGATCACAATGATATCGCAAAAATCTGAGTCTACAACCGCATCGGCAATGCGCACGCTATCACCCAAAATTGCCATTTCGCCGAAGAAGTCTCCTGCTGTTAAATGTCTGACTAGTCTATTTTCATAGACTAACTTCACCTTACCATGGGCAATGTAATATAAATCTCGGCCTTCGTCGCCGATATTGAAGACCACTTCGCCTTCTTGGTAAATGCAGCCGTGGCGAGACATCACTTTAGAAATGAAATTCGGGTTCTTTCTGATTCCTTCATTAAATAAGCCTCTAAGTAAAAGCGTGTCACGTTTTTTAAGGGTTGAGATGAGTTCAGTACCCAACAGAAAAATGGCAAATGTGTAATAAAGCCAGGCTAGTGAAATAAATACGTTCTTCATCCCCCCAAACACAGCACCGTAAGTGTGATTAACTGAGAGCACTTCACTGAACAATGGGCGCATCGCCATCCACAAGATGGCAGTTATGATCGAGCCGGTAATAATCGTTCTTAATGAAGCGTTGGTTGGCAAGAAAGCCCGATAAAACAAGGTAAGCAGCGCGGTAATCGTCAGCAAAGAGCCTGCGCTATCGAAGATGCTCGAATGGCCAATGGATAAGCCAACAAGCTGAGAGGCCTTTTCAAGCAATAAATCAAAAAAGGTAAACATAAAGAACATCAACAAAATCCCAATCACCGACAAGATGTCCTGAACGGATTTGCGAATAAATGATGGATGCTCGTTGATGCCGAAAATGGTTTGGAAAGCTGCGCGTAAAGTGCTTGCCAATGGAATTGCAAACCAAAATAGCGCGATAGTGCTCAAGGTGCTCCATGCCGTTTTATGTTCAGCCACTTTGTGAATTTCAAGCATGATTCTTCGGCTGAGTTTTGGCTCTAAGCTGCTGGTGATGCTGGCGAGATTAACGACAGCGGTGTGTGAAGAAAAAACCAAGTGCGACAAAAAGAAAAACATTAACAGCGCCATTGGAATGATGGCAAACATCGCATAAAAAGAGAGTGATGCTGAAAGTCCCCAGCCATTATGTAATTTGAAAGCGCTAAATGTCTCCCGCATCACAAACAGTGGCGTGTCATAACGATGTTTTGCAATATGTGCTTTTGGCATTGCTATTGCAGGGTGTTCGCTAAAGTTGTTGGTGGATTTAAAGTGAATCGTCAAAATAAATACTCTATATATATAGTGTCTGTTGTTGATGGCTAATTCTAAAAACTTCAGTAGCCTCTACTAATGCTGAGGTAATACCAGCTTCCATCGCTGAATGTCCTGCATCTGCAATCATTAAGAATTTAGCATGTGGCATGGCATTTTTTAATTCCCACGCACTAGTTGGTGGGCATACCATATCGTAACGGCCTTGAATAATTGTGGTTGGGATGGCCGATAAAACTTTTGCTTCAGCTAATAAGTCGCGATGCCCAACAAAACATTGATTTAATATGTAATGAATTTGAACCCTAGCTCTTGCAATTTCAACGTTAGCAGGGGTGGTGTTTTGTGCTGCACCTGCACGGGGCAATAAAGACATTATGCTACTTTCGTAAGCATTCCATTCGGCGGCAGCATTGCCGGCGATGGTTGTGTCCTCAGAGAAAACTCTTTTGGCGTAGGCTTGAAGGGGATCGGATTGTTCATTTTTTGGAAGATAGGATAGGAGTTTTTCCCAGCTTTCAGGGTAGAAATTTTTAACTTCTCCTAAAAACCAATCTAATTCACTCGCCCTACTTAAAAAGATGCCTCGCAGAATTAAACCGGTGACTGAGTCTGGATGGGCGATTGCATAAGCCAGAGCAAGCGTACTACCCCACGAACCACCAAATACTAGCCACTCTTTAATGCCTAAATGATGCTTGAGTGCTTCCATATCGCTCACAAGCGCGTTGGTGTCATTGTCTTCGGTGCAGCCTAGTGGTGTGCTCTTACCGCAGCCGCGCTGATCAAGCAGAATAATGCGATAAAAGCTGGGGTCAAAAAAGCGTCTTTGGGATGGATTGCAACCACTGCCCGGACCGCCATGCAAAAAAACAACAGGATACCCTCCGGGATTGCCGCACTCTTCGTAATAAATAGCATGTTTTTGGGTGACAATGAACTTTTCAGAGTGAAATGTAACTAAATCAGGGAATAAATTAAAGCTTGTTAATTGCATGGGAAATAGTGCTTTCATGTTGATTATTTTGATTTATTTTAGATATGATAACATCGTAAAAATGATGAATAAATTTATTTCGAATAAATGTAAATAAATTGTTAACAAACTATTGCAAATCATTTTGACCTGTTCTAATATCACAATGCACTCACAAGAAGTGAGGCAAAAGCGACGGATTAAAAAATGAGGATAATCACATAAAATAAATGTGGGCCTCGTGATTTAAAAAGTCATTTTTGTAATTAACCCTTAGTACTTACCACTTTGGAGATTTAAAATGAAGATGAGTAAAATCAATTTAGCTCTAGGTCTAGTAGTTGGTGCATCATTGGCTATGCCAATGGTAGCTTCTCTAACAACTGGGCACATCCACGTGGCCAACACAATAACCAAGGTTATTCAGCATTAGCACAAATCAACAAGGGCAACGTTAAAAACGTTAAAGCTGCTTGGACATTTGCGACTGGTGTAAACCGTGGTCATGAAGGTGCACCGTTAGTTATCGGTAACATGATGTATTTACATACAGCATTCCCAAACAACGTATACGCACTTGATTTGAACGACAACCAAAAAATCGTTTGGTCATATTTCCCTAAACAAGACCCATCAGTTCAAGCAGTTCTTTGCTGCGACAACGTTTCACGTGGTCTAGGTTATGGCGATGGCAAGATTTTCTTGCAACAAAACGACGGTACTTTAATCGCTCTTGATGCTAAGTCAGGTAAAAAAGTTTGGGACGTTAAAAACACAGATCCTAAAGTCGGTGCTACTAACACAAACGCTGCACACGTAATCAAAGACAAAGTATTGACAGGTTGTTCTGGTGCTGAATTCGGTGTTCGTTGCTTTATCGCAGCTTACAACATCAAAGACGGTTCACTAGCATGGAAAGCATACTCAACAGGTCCAGATTCAGAAATGTTGATCGGTGCTGACTTCAACAAAGAAAACCCACAATATTCAGCTTTGTCAGTATACGAAGATGTTAACGGTGGTAACAAACAAGGTGGTTCATTCAAGAAAATCGCTAACGACAAGTTAAAAGTTGGTGAAAAAGACCTTGGTGTTAAAACATGGTTGAAACCACAAGCAGTTAAAGATGGTTGGCAACATGGTGGTGGCTCTGTATGGGGCTGGTGGCCATATGATGCTAAGTCAAACTTAGTATACTACGGTACAGGTAACCCATCAGTTTGGAACCCAGACGTACGTCCAGGTGACAACAAATGGTCAATGACAGTATTCGCACGTGACTTAGACACAGGCGTTGCTAAATGGGGCATGCAAATGACTCCACATGACGAGTGGGATTACGACGGTATTAACGAAGTTATCTTGTTCGACAAAGGTGGCAAGACATACGCTAACCACATGGACCGTAACGGCTTCGTATACACATGGGAAGCTTCAAATGGTACTTTAGTTGTTGCAAACAAAGTTCACTCATTCGTGAACTGGGCAACAGACATTGATTTGAAAACTGGTGTGCCAAACAAATTGGCTACAGCTTCAACTCACCAAGACTACAATGCAAAAGGCGTATGTCCAGCTGCATTGGGTACTAAAGACCAACAACCAGCTGCTTACTCACCAAAAACTGGTTTAATGTACATTCCATTGAACCACGTATGTATGACATACGAGCCAGTTGAATCTAAATATGTTGCAGGTCAACCATGGGTTGGCGCTACATTGACTATGTTTGCTGGTCCAGATGGCGTAATGGGTGGTTTCACTGCTTGGGATCCAATCAAGGGTAAATCAGTTTGGTACAACAAAGAGAAATTCTCAGCATGGGGTGGTGTATTAACAACTGCTTCAGACTTAGTTTTCTACGGTACTCTTGATCGTTGGTTCAAGGCTGTTGATGCACAATCAGGTAAAGAACTTTGGAAATTCCAAGTTGGTTCTGGCGTGATTGGTAATGCATTCACATACGGTAACAAAGGTAAACAATACGTTGGCGTGCTATCAGGTATCGGTGGCTGGGCTGGTGTTGCGATGAACCTTGGTATGACTAACCCAACAGACGCTCTTGGCGCTGCTGGTGGTTATGCTGAATTGACAAAATACAA
>RFOR01000022.1 GCA_009926525.1 Methylophilaceae bacterium | reverse complement strand
GAATATCCCACTGGTTGGCACTGATATCAATGGCGCCGACTTCGCTAAAGATTTTAGTTTGCTAGATCATCATGGGCAAAAGCGCCAATTAAAAGATTATCTAGGTAAAACAGTGGTGATGTTTTTTGGTTATACGCACTGCCCGGATGTTTGTCCGACCACGATGGCGGATATGGCAAAAGCGATGAAGTTACTGGGTGAGCAGGCAAAACAAGTGCAGGTGATTTTTATCACGCTTGATCCGGAGAGAGATACGCAAGACGTGTTGGCGAAATATGTGCCAAGTTTTGATGAACGTTTTGTAGGGCTATATGGCAATGCGGCGGAAATCGCTGAAACGGCCAAAACCTACAAGGTTTTTTACGAAAAACAGGTAGAAGCTGGGAAGTCTGGCTACACCATCGATCATAGCGCAGGCAGTTACGTCTATGACAAAACAGGAAAAATAAGGATTTATTTCAAGTACGGCCAAAAGCCAAATGAAATTGCAAGTGACTTAAAACAAATTATGTAATTCAAACAGGTTTGTTTTTAAGTGGGTAAATGTAGTGAGCTGTAGAAGGTTTTAAGTTAATCATTTTAGTTTTAGGAGACGTGGTTATGACGACTACGAGTGTTACAAATACTGAACAGTACAACTATGACGTGATCCGAAAGTTCGCCATCATGACTTTAGTCTGGGGCGTAGTAGGGATGTTAGTTGGCGTATATATTGCCTCTGAACTTGCATTCCCTGTCTTAAACTTCGATATTCCGTATATCACTTTTGGACGCTTGCGTCCTGTTCATACTGGTGCTGTGATTTTTGGTTTTGGCGGTAGCGCGTTGTTTGCAACCTCTTATTACATCGTGCAGCGTACCTGTCAGGCGCGCTTATTTAGTAGCGGCTTGGCAAGTTTTACATTCTGGGGTTGGCAGTCAATTATCGTCCTAGCAGCATTGGGCGATGTCATGGGCTACACACAGGGACGTGAATACGCTGAGATGGAATGGCCAATCGACTTGTTGATTGAAGTGGTTTGGGTGGCTTATCTAGTGCTATTTGTTGGTACATTGATGAAGCGTAAACAGCCGCACATTTACGTAGCTAATTGGTTCTTTGTTGCCTTTATCTTGGCAACCGCTTTGCTACATACCTTCAATAACCTTGCAGTTCCTGTCAGCTTGTTCTCAATGAAGTCATACAGCTTGTTCGCTGGCGCACAAGATGCGATGACACAATGGTGGTATGGTCACAACGCTGTAGGTTTCTTTTTAACAGCGGCGTTCTTGGGCATGATGTACTACTTTGTGCCAAAACAAGCTGGCCGCCCTGTTTATTCCTATCGTCTTTCAGTGTTGCACTTTTGGGCAATTATCTTCTTGTATATGTGGGCTGGTGCGCATCATTTGCACTGGACAGCGATTCCTGACTGGACATCAACATTAGCGGCAACATTCTCAATCATGTTATTGCTTCCATCTTGGGGCGGCATGGTGAACGGCATCCTGACATTGTCAGGCGCATGGGACAAAATGCGGACTGATCCTGTGATTCGCTTTTTGATTGTTGCGCTTTCATTTTATGGCATGTCTACCTTCGAAGGTCCTGTAATGTCATTGAAAGATGTGAATGCACTTTCACATTACACCGACTGGACAATTGGTCACGTGCACTCAGGTGCGCTTGGTTGGGTTGCGATGGTGACTTTTGGTAGCTTCTACCACATGGTGCCAAAACTTTGGAACACTAAAATGTTTAGTAATCGCCTAATCAATATCCATTTCTGGTTGGCAACTATCGGGATATTGCTTTACATCACTGCGATGTGGATCTCGGGCATCATGCAAGGTTTAATGTGGCGTGCATTTGATGACTTCGGCAACTTGCAATATGCCTTCATTGAATCTGTTGCTGCAGCGCATAACCTGTACATCATGCGTGCAATTGGCGGTCTGTTCTTCTTAAGTGGTATGGTCTTGATGTGCTACAACATGTACAAAACCATCAAGAGCGGCACAACTGAACAGGCTTAAACTTTAAGCCGATATAAGCCTTAACGATTAAAAAGCTGGAGTTACCATGAAGCATGACAAAATTGAACGTAATGTAGGGATCTTGATTATCTTAACCATGCTCGCAATTAGCGCGGGTGGTTTAGTAGAAATCGTTCCGCTATTCTTTATTAAAGAGACCGTAGAAAAGGTTGATGGCGTCCACCCATACAGCCCGCTTGAATTGCGTGGTCGCGACATCTACATTCGTGAAGGCTGTTACTTATGCCATTCGCAAATGATTCGTCCGTTCCGTGATGAAGCGCTACGTTATGGCCATTACTCATTGGCAGCTGAATCTAAGTACGATCACCCGTTCCAATGGGGTTCAAAACGCACGGGTCCTGATTTGGCGCGTGTTGGCGGTAAATATTCTAACGACTGGCACACGCAGCATTTAACAGCGCCGCGTTCATTGGTACCGCAATCAGTGATGCCTAACTACCCTTGGCTAATCAAAACGGACTTGGATTACTCAGACATTCAAGGTCGTATGAAAGCTTTGCGAGTCACAGGTGTTCCATATTCAACAAGTAAAGCTGAGTTCGACAAGAACGTGAAAGAGTTTGGCGAAGAAACTGCTAAAAACTTGCACATTCCTGATGCAGAAAAAAATCTTATCGCTCAAGCGCAAGCTGGCAATTACGACACTAATCCAGACAAGTTGACTGAAATGGATGCTCTAGTTTCGTACCTACAATTGCTTGGCACAATGGTTGATTTTAGAAAATATGATGATGACTACTTTGCTAAATTCCGCTAATTGTGGCGTTTGCAAAGCGTTATTGAAGATGAATATTTTGGCAAAAGGATATTGAGATGGAATGGCTAATGTGGTTTACCAAGTTTGAAAATACCAAGCCGGTATCGCTGGTTATTTTCTTTGTATTGTTCTGTGGGGTGATTGTTTATCTCTTCGGCAGCAAGCAGCGCGGTGCGCAATTAGAGAGTTTCAAAAATATACCTTTGCAAGATGACGATATTTAAGTAGGGAATAATCATGAGTCAGGACAACAAAAAAGTAACAGTCGAGACCACTGGTCACGTATGGGATGACGATTTGCAAGAGCTTAACAATCCGCTACCTCGGTGGTGGATTTGGGGCTTTTATATTACCTTCACTTTCGCGCTCGTTTATTGGTTGTTTTACCCAGCATGGCCAATTGGCCATACTTACACCAAGGGTGTCTCTGGATTAAACAACGTGACTTACGTTGCGACTAAAGTCGATGGCACGCAAGAAACAAAAACCACCCATTGGAACATGCGTTCTAAATTAATGGTTGAGATGAATGAGCTTAAAGCTGAGCAAAAGCCTTTTTTCGATAAAGTGGCATCAAAGTCATTTGAAGATGTTTCTAAAGACCCTGAACTAATGCAGTTTGTAAACTCGGCTGGCAAGACGCTATTTTCAGACAACTGTGCCCCTTGTCACCAAGCTGGGGGTCAGGGGAAAATTAAGTTCGCGCCTAATTTGACTGATGATCATTGGCAATATGGTGGTACTTATGAAAATATTGAAACAACTATTATTGCGGGGCGCAATGGCATGATGCCAGCGTTTAAAGCGATTTTGAGTGATGCTGAACTAACACAAGTCAGTCAATACGTGTTGAGCTTATCTGGTGAGCCCCATAACGCTGCTGCTGCAAAATTAGGCGATGCGATTTTTCACGGTGATAAAGCCGGTTGTTACGCTTGTCACGGCGCAGACGCAAAAGGGAATATTGCCATGGGCTCAGCTAACTTGACTGATAAGATCTGGCTGTGGCCTGATGTCATAGGTGCTAAAACGCCAGAGGCTAAATTAACTGAAGTAAAAACCCTAATTTATGGCGGTATGAATAAAGGCGTGATGCCAGTTTGGAGTACCCGCTTAAAACCAGAACAAATTAAGCTGCTCACAGTTTATGTACATGATAGCTTGGGCGGCGGTAAGTAAAGCTCCGCATCCATCACAAGTTCTTGTTTGTATAAACAGCAAAGAAACAGTAAATAATCGTTGTAGTTAACAAATAAAGGCTTGCAAGCAATTGCGAGCCTTTATTGTTTGGGAGAAAAAATGTCAGATCAAGCAGAAAACTCACTGTATCAAAAACATATCCCGATTGTGACGCGCTCAGTAAAAGGTCAATTTAGAACTTTTAAAACAGCCGTGATGCTGCTTGCTTACAGTGTTTATTTCTTATTGCCTTGGATGCCATGGCAACGTGTCAGTGCGGCCAGTCAGGCGATTTTGTTTGATCTGACATCACGTCGTTTTTTCATTTTTGATTTGATTGTTTACCCACAAGATATTTTTTGGTTGGCGATGTTGCTTTTTATTGCAGCAGCACTCTTATTTTTTGTGACTGGCCTAGTTGGACGTGCTTGGTGTGGTTACTTTTGTTTCCAGACTTTGTGGTCAGATTTATTTATTCAAATTGAGCATTTGATCCAGGGTGAGCGCCCAGCAAGACTGCGCCTCCAAAAACAAGCTTGGAATCTTGAGAAGGTTTTTAAAATTGGGCTCTCACATGCTCTGATGATTTTGGTTTCCTTCTGGACAGCGGTCACTTTTGCATGTTATTTCAGTTATGCACCTACCTTTGTGTTGGATTTTTTCAACGGTACTGGTGTATCAGGCGGCTACTTTGCAGTTTTAGTACTGACTGTTTTGACCTATATGGCGGGAGGTGTTGCACGTGAGCAAATCTGTTTGTATGCCTGTCCGTACGCGCGTTTTCAAGGCGTGATGTATGAAGCTGACACTTTGGCGGTTACTTACGATGCTAAACGTGGTGAGGGCCTCAAAGGTCGCACGATTCCTATTCAGGGCCTCAAAACACATGAAGAGCGGACGGCTGCTGGCCATGGTGATTGTATTGACTGTGGCTTCTGTGTACAGGTTTGCCCTACCGGGATTGATATTCGCAACGGTCTTCAATATCAATGTATTTCGTGCGGTCTATGTATTGATGCTTGCGACAATATTATGGACTCTGTTGGATACCCCCGTGGTTTGATTCGCTTCGATTCAGAACGCAATATGGCGCGTGAAACGCCTCAAGCGCCTAAGGTGATGTGGAAGAGATTCAAAGTGCTAGGCTATGCTAGTGCACTGCTCTTAATGACAAGTGTCTTGTTCTACAACATTGGAACGCGCAGTGATACAGAAGTGAATGTCCAGCAAGTAAGACAGCCGCTTTATGTGATGTTGTCAGATGGAAGTTTTCGCAATCGGTATTTGATCCATATTGTGAACAAAGCAGAGTCTGACGAGATTTATGCCATTGATGTAGAGGGGATTTCACCTAGGTCTTTAGATATGCGCTTTTTTAAAGCGGTCTCTATCAAGGCGGGCAAGGGCCTAAATATGAATGCAGTCGTGAATTTATCTGCTGAAGATGCATCGAAGATAGATACTTTTAACTTTGTCATTACAAGAGCATCGACAAAAGAAGTGATGAAGGTCAAAACAAACTTTAATAGCCCAAGAGAGCACGATTAATGTCACTATTTGCAAATGAATTCAGCATGACAGAAACTCTTTTTGGCGGCTTGCTTGTTGCTGCCGTTTTGTTTTTTGTGGTGCGTAAAGCAGGGCTTTCTAATTTCTGGGCAGGCATTATAAGTGGTGTTTTGCCTTTTATTGCTTACATTGCTTATAGCACCCAACATTGGCCTGGTGGCGATGTGCTCACTATTCACTTTGCAGTTTATCTTGCGAACGCTGGCTTGTTGATTGTCTTCGGTGGGATGCAAAAGAACAAGCAAAGCATGCATTGGGCACCTAAGCTAATTATTGGTTTTTTTGTGGGTTTGGTGTTGCTCAATGCAATATTTCTATCTGTCGCTACCCGTGGACTTCCTGATTTACTGACGCGCTCTATTTTACCCAACCCAGCTAACCGTCAAGTGCATACCGGTTTCCCGGGCGTAATTCCGCATGATAGAAATAAGCTTTATGAATCGCATGTGCAAGATATTGAACAGCAAAAAAATCTGGCCTGGAACGTTGAGGTTTTGGGCTTGGATATGTTGAAGAACAATCTTGCATCGACAGTGGTGATCAAATTGTCAGATAAACAGCAACAGCCTATTACTGGGGCAACTGTGACCATTGAGCTATGGCGTATGGCCAATAGCGCTGATGACCAAACGATACAGTTTTCTGAAACCTCGCCTGGTGAGTATCACGCGATGTTGCGTTTGTCAGATGAAGGTTTATGGTTGTCTGATCTTGAGATTCTTAAAGGTGAAGCGCACTACGCGCTGAAGCAGCCTATTTCAGTAGGTCAATGAGTGTAAGTAATGCAGAAGGGTGAGCAGGCGAATCAAACGCAGTACCATCAAGCTGAAGACAAAGTGGCATGTTTTCATTGTGGCTTGCCTGTCCCTGCAGGTATTAATTTTTCAGCAAGTATCTTTGGCCACTCCCAGCCCATGTGCTGTCGAGGCTGCCAGTCCGTTGCAGAGTCTATTGTAGAGAATGGTCTGGAAGAGTATTACAAACATCGTACTGAACTCCCTAAAACTGCTGAGGACCTTGTTCCCGATGCGCTGCGTCAGCTTGCCTTGTACGATCATCCCGAAGTGCAAAAAAGCTTTGTGCTCGAGAGCGATGGCGATGACAAAGAGGCCTCGCTCATCCTTGAAGGTATTACCTGTGCGGCTTGCGTATGGCTCAATGAGCGTCATTTAAGTCAGCTAGCGGGTGTTCGCAGTGTGAATGTGAACTACGGTTCACAACGTGCGCGTGTTCGCTGGAATGATAATCAAATCAAACTCAGTCAAATCTTGGCTGAAATCAATAAAATCGGCTATCACGCCCATCCTTTTAGTGCGCAGCAACAAGATGCTTTGCGTCAGCAACAACGCAAATCGGATTTTAGAAGGCTTGCCGTGGCAGGCTTGAGCGCCGGTCAGGTGATGATGATTGCCGTAGCTTTGTACGCAGGGCCCGCGCAGGGCTTAGAGTTTGCAACAGCCCAATTATTACGCTGGTTTAGTTTTGTTTTAACTATTCCAGCGATCACTTATGCCGCATGGCCGTTTTATGCGTCTGCTTGGCGCAGTATTCGTAATCGCCAAATAGGGATGGATGTGCCGATTACTTTGGGCTTAATGACTGGCTTTGCGGGTAGCGTCTGGGCGACCGTGCACGGGCAGGGTGTGGTGTATTTTGATACGCTCACTATGCTGGTGTTCTTTTTGTTGGGCACGCGTTATCTCGAACGTAATGCCCGTGAAAAGTCTATCGAGGCCTCAGAAAATCTATTGCGATTAGCGCCCGTCATGGCGACGAAAGTTGAGGGGGAAACGCAAACTTTAACCCCGGTGATGGAATTGAAATTGGGCGACGTCATTCTGGCTAAGCCAGGTGAAGCCATCGCCGCTGATGGTTTGGTGGTCACAGGTGAAAGTAGTGTGGACGAGTCCCTGCTCACTGGCGAAAGCCGCCCATTACCGAAAGCTTTAGGTGCGCAAGTATTTGCAGGCAGTATCAATTACGAAAGTCCGCTCACGATTCAAGTGACCGCGATTGCTGAAAATACTATGCTGGCAGGCATTTCTCGTTTGCTAGATAGAGCGCAAGCGGAAAAGCCAATGCTTGCTGAAACGGCTGACCGTGTTGCAACGTACTTCACAAGCGCTTTGCTGGTGACTGTCGCCTTAGTTGCCTTGGTTTGGTGGCAGATACAGCCAGACCGCATTTTAGAAATTGTGCTGACGGTTTTAGTGGTGAGCTGTCCTTGTGCATTGTCACTTGCTGCGCCAGCAGCTTTCGCGGCAGCAGGTTCGCATTTGGTTGGCCGCGGCGTTTTATTAACGCGTGGTCATGCTCTAGAAACCTTGGCCAAGGTCACACATTTTGTGTTTGATAAAACGGGCACACTCACGCAAGGTCAGTTAAGTTTGGTTAGAACGATCACGCACGCCGACTTTGATGCAGAGGATTGTTTGCAGTTAGCCGCAAGTTTAGAAAAAAATTCAGAGCACGCGCTTGCAAAAGCGTTCCTAAATGCACAGGGTAATCGATTAGTGCAATTGGCAACGGAAGTGAAGAATATCCCAGGCCAAGGAGTTGAAGGCTTCGTAGCGGGGCTTAAATTGCGTTTGGGCAATGCGAAGTTGCATCGGACTTTTTCGGCTGATTTAGCGCAAGAGTATTTAGCAGGGGCAACTGTGGTTTGGCTAAGTGATGAAACGCGCTTACTCGCAACTTTTGTATTTGCAGACCAAGCCCGTCAAGAGGCAAAAGAACTCATCCAAAAACTGAAACAACAAGGCCTGCAAGTTTCGATTTTGAGTGGCGATTCTGCTGAGGCAGTTTCACATTTTGCCAAATTGGTTGGCGTGGATGACTGGAAAGCCGCCTGCTCACCAGAAGATAAATTGACACATATTCATGCTTTGCAATCGCAAGGTGCAGTGGTGGCAATGGTGGGGGACGGGGTGAATGATGCACCGAGCCTTGCAGCGGCAGAAATTGGTGTTGCCATGGGAGCCCGAGGAACCGGGGCAGCTTTGGCGGAGTCGGACATCATCCTGATGCGGGACCGCTTGGAAAGCTTTGCGGAAGCTTATGATCTGAGCCGGAGAACTCGAAGAATCATCCTGCAGAATCTCGTGATTTCTTTGGGGACGATCCTGGTTCTGGTGGTGGCGGCCATGGGTGCGATGATTCCGCTGACTCTTGGGGTTGCGGGTCAT
>RFOR01000202.1 GCA_009926525.1 Methylophilaceae bacterium | reverse complement strand
GGTCATCGCTTTGCTCGAACACCAAGTTTTCTTCTTCGAAGTCGAACAAGGCACGAGACGAAATCGCCACCACCAATTTGCCGTCCAAAGTGCTTGCCATAAGGTCTTTCAGGGTGCGAATTGGTTAAGTTCGATGATGGGCAGCATGACCGCCAACACAATTGCCATCACCATGGCTCCCATGACAATAATAAGTGTGGGCTCTAACACACTAGTGAGAATGGTGACTTTGTTATTCACTTCATTCTCCTGCTGGTTTGCGGCGCTATCTAGCATCTTATCGAGGTTACCGGTTTGCTCAGCGTTGGCTATCAGATGAATGAGTATCGGGGGGAATAGCTTGCTACTCTTAAGCGCCCTACTCAATTCGCTACCATCTTTGACGCTTTTAATCGCTTCTTGGATCGCTTCACGCATCGGTAAAAATGGCGTGGCTTTAGAAGCGGCATTGAGCGCTAAAATAATTGGGACCCCACTCCCCACCAAAATGGATAATGTCTTAGCAAAACGGGCTGTATTGATACTCAGAATGAGACTGCCAAGCACCGGAACCCTAAGCAGACTCAAATGAAATTTTGATCTTAACTTATTGTCCTGTAATGACTTGTTAAATAAATACACCCCAGATGTTATAGCTAATATGAGATAAACCCAGGTAGCCCTGAGGACGTCACTCACAAAAATCATAGCAACAGTCAAAAAAGGAAGGCTCTGCTTAGATTGTTGGAACACCGTCACCACCTGCGGCACCACATAAATCAGCAAGCCCCCAACAACCAAAATAGCGGTGAATGTCACCAAGGCCGGGTAGACAAAGGCAGCAATCACTTTCTGAGAGAGTTGATTTCTTGATTCGATATAACTCGCCAGGCGATCTAAAATCTTAGCCAGCTCACCAGAGTTCTCACCCGCGTTCACAATCGCACAATAAACCTCTGAAAAAACGTCCGAATAATTACTCAAAGCTTGGGAGAGTGAACTCCCTGCCATCACATCCGAACGAATATTAAGCAGCATCTC
>RFOR01000201.1 GCA_009926525.1 Methylophilaceae bacterium | reverse complement strand
CCATATGTTAAACCAGAAGTAATGGTGTACGGGCGTGAAAGGACTTCACCTTTGTTTGTCCAGCGCAGTTCAGTGCCCCAAAGTCACGTGCTATAGCACTAGCTCGACCTGCCGTTGATGTGGTGTTCAACGAGAGATATTGTAAGTTATCGCGCTGCCCACCGTATGCAATTAAGTTTAATGTGTTATTTTCATTAATAATTTGCTCTAAATTAATACCCGCTTGTGTATTCGTTCTGCTAACTCTTGTGTTTGCTCTATACGCAGCTCCTGGAACAGCCTTTGGTGTTGCGAATGCTGAGGGCAAATCATTTACAGCATCAGCATTACGCGCTAATCCAAGTGGATCTTGCGCGCTCATATCCATCCAGTTCGCCATCACTGTTACTTTAGTCGCGTCAGTAAGCTTGAATTTCATCTTCGCTGTTAATTGCTCTTTGTCTGCGGCACTATTTGCTCGATACCCATCTGTTTCAAATTTTGAATAATTCACTAAATATTCAAAATTACCTTCTGAGCCAGCGGCACGGAGTGTTTCTTTTTGTGTGCCATAGCTACCAAACATATATCCGCCACTAACCTCTAAAGGCGTTTTCGGTGAATCTTCAGTTAACAACTGAATCACGCCGCCAGATGAACTGCCATACAGTGATGAAAATGGGCCACGCATTACTTCGATTGATTTAACTGCGTTTAGGTCAATATTGCCTGGCTGACCAATGCCATCAGGCATACTAAATGGGATGCCATCTACATAAATACGTAAACCACGCACGCCAAAGCTTGAACGTGAGCCAAAGCCACGCGTTGAAATTTGTGGGTCTTGTGAAAACTGCGTACGATTTTGCGCTGTAATACCAGGAACGCGAATCAAGCTCTCAGAAAGCACCATTTGTGCTTGACCGTCTTGAATACTGCTTTTATCAACCACATCAATGGACACAGGCAAGTCGAAGCTGTTAACAGCATTTTTAGTTGCAGTAACAACAACAGGCGATAAAATAATTTTGCCTTCAGCAA
>RFOR01000021.1 GCA_009926525.1 Methylophilaceae bacterium | reverse complement strand
GGACTGGTATGGAAAAATTGAAAAGCATAATACGGGTTAAGAGCTTGCAAAATAGTTGGATATTGCACAATGCTCGTGATGCCAAGCACGGCGAGCGTTCCAAACCAAAGCAACATAATCGGCCCGAAGAGGGCGCCAACCAAGGCTGTTCCCTTGCTCTGTGCCCAGAATAAGAGGGCTATGACGATAAGCGTGATTGGGATGATGAGTGTATGGAGCCCCGGTGCTGCAACTTCTAAACCCTCAACCGCTGAAAGCACGGAAATCGCTGGCGTAATCATCCCGTCTGCATAGAACATACAAGCACCCAAAATGCCCAGCAGCATAATGGTGTGTTGCATTTTTTTATCGCCGCCTGCATGTCGTGATGCGAGTGCGAGCAAAGCCATAATACCGCCTTCGCCGCGGTTATCAGCTCGCATAATAAAGGCGACATATTTTACTGAAACCACCATGATAAGCGCCCATACAATGAGGGACAAAATTCCAAACATATTGGCTTCAGTAAGAGGAACAGGGTGAGCGCCGACTGAAAAAACTTCTTTCATCGTATAAAGCGGGCTGGTGCCAATATCACCAAACACAACGCCCAATGCGGCCAATGTCAGTGCGGAGAGTTTTGTTTTATTGCCAGTACCAGTGGATGACGACATTAAAAATCAGCTTGAGGACTTAAAACAGTATTATCAATCAACTTCAGTGCTAAACCAATAGCAGAATGATAATAGCTCGAGACTTCATAGAAATTAAGAGGTTTTTGAGACAACTGCCTCAGCTTCGCCTGTACCAAAAGTAAGATTGATCGCATCGCCAGCCTTGATTTGGGCGCTGTTGTTGATAATTTGACCGTCTTTGGTTTGCGCAAAAGCATAGCCACGCGTCAACACTGCTTGAGGGTTGAGATGATGTAAGTTTTGCTCAATTTGATTGAGATTGTTTTGTTGACGTTGTAATTGTTGTTTGATGTTCAAACTCAGCCTATGAACTAGTTGCGCTAGTTGTTGTTTCTGTTGCCCAATTTGCTGTGATGGAGAGACCAGGCGACGCGCCAAATAATCTAGCATCTGTGCGCGTTGCATTAATCCATCAGCACTGCTTTTGTTAAGTTGTAAGCCTAGTTGTTTGAGTCTATTAAATAGTGATTCGCGTGATGGTGATGCAAGCTCTGCAGCAGCTGTTGGTGTTGCAGCGCGCGTATCCGACACAAAGTCACAAATGGTAAAGTCGGTTTCGTGCCCCACACCGCTAATGGTTGGAATCCGGCAATTGGCAATCGCGCGCGCAACGACCTCCTCATTAAATTGCCATAAGTCTTCCATGCTCCCACCGCCGCGGCAGATAATCAGCACGTCGCACTCGTTTCGCTCGTGAGCGCTGGTAATTGCATGAGCGATTTGTGTTGCCACTCCTTTGCCTTGGACGGGCGTTGGGTAAATGATCACAGGAATGCTAGGCATGCGGCGTCTAAGCGTTGTTAGCACGTCATGCAATGCGGCCGCGTCGGGGGATGTCACAATGCCGATTCGTTTTGGGTGGGCTGGAATAGCTTGTTTAAAAGCAGGGTCGAAGAGACCTTCTTGTTGTAGTTTTGCTTTTAGTTTTTCAAAGGCTTCAAATAATGCCCCAGCGCCAGCACGTTGCAAAAACTCAATGGTAAGCTGAAAGCTACCGCGTGCTTCGTACAGAGTGACTAATGCGCGCGCTTCGACTTTATCACCTTCTTTCGGCGTCCAGTCTAAATAACTATTACGCCCACGAAACATCACACAACTCACTTGGGCGCCAGTATCCTTCAGTGAGAAATACCAATGCCCGGAAGCAGCGCGGGTGAGGTTGGAGATTTCGCCTGATACCCAAAATAGCGGAAAGCTTTGCTCCAGCACCTCTTTTGCCAAGCGATTCAATTCACTAACGGTGAGCACTTTTGGTGAAGCAATACTCGCTTGTTCTGTGTCTATCATTGGGTTTTATCCGTTACAATCTAGGCTAATTAGTTGCTCGTTATTATAAAGGATGAGCACGTTGCTATTCGCACCGATTGGATTTAAATATGTTGAATAAAATACTGAACAGCCGGACCGCTTATTTATTAGGCTTTTTTGCGAGCTTTGGCCTAGTAGCCTTAGCTTTAGTGATTCAAACCCAATACAATCTAGAGCCGTGTCCGCTCTGCATTTCTCAGCGCATTGTGTTGATGGTCTTAGGACTTTTGTTTTTAATGGCGGCAATTCACAATCCGCAAAAGTCAGCTTGGGTAAAGTTCTATGCTTTACTGCAAATACTGACCGCCTTTGGTGGCGCAGGTGTTGCCATTCGTCATTGGTATTTGCAAGTGCATAAAGATGAAATGTTGGTAGATTGCGGCGTTGGCTTTGACTACATGTTCGATAACTTTCCGCTTAAAAAAGCGCTCATGCTAGTGTTTCGTGGAACTGGCGATTGTGCTGCGATTGATTGGACATTTTTAGGGTTAAGTATTCCGCAATTGGCTTTAATCGCCTTTTTAAGTATCGCGGCCTATGCGGTGTTATTAGCTAAAGAACGAATTTAGAAGAAATTTTATGTATAAATATTTAGAAGACTTTGTCGGAAATACCCCTTTAGTCAAACTAAAACGTATCCCTGGCAATACCAGCAATACGATTTTGGTGAAGTTAGAGGGTAACAACCCCGCAGGCTCCGTGAAAGATCGTCCAGCGCTGTCAATGATTACACGCGCTGAAGCCCGTGGCGACATTAAGCCAGGTGACACTTTGATTGAGGCGACATCTGGTAACACTGGCATTGCCTTGGCGATGGCGGCAGCGATGAAGGGCTACAAAATGTTGCTGGTGATGCCTGAAAACCAAAGCATAGAACGTCGCCAAACCATGAAAGCTTTTGGTGCGGAATTATTGCTGACCCCGAAAGATGGCAGTATGGAGTTGGCGCGTGATGTGGCGATGAAGCTTCAAGCCGAAGGCGAGGGTATTGTGCTCGACCAATTTGGTAATCCAGATAATCCATTAGCCCATTACGAAGGCACTGGCCCTGAGATTTGGCGTGATACCGAAGGCAAAGTCACCCATTTTATTGCGAGTATGGGCACCACTGGCACCATCATGGGTACGTCCCGTTTCTTAAAAGAGCAAAACCCTAACATCCAAATTATCGGCGTACAGCCCGAAGATGGCGCGCAAATTCCTGGAATACGTAAATGGCCAGAAGAGTATTTGCCAACGATTTATGATGCTAAAAATGTCGATGAGTTGATTTATGTAAGCCAAGCGAATGCTGAAAAAATGACGCGTCGACTGGCCGCTGAAGAGGGCATCTTTGCCGGTATTTCATCTGGTGGCGGTTTATATGCGGCACTTGAGTTATCAAAGCACTTAGAGAACGCTGTGATTGTGTCTATTGTGTGTGACAGGGGCGACCGCTATCTTTCAACTGGTGTTTTTCCAGCATGATTCCAACCTTAGTATTTGACATTGAAACCATCCCAGATACCGATGGCTTAAAAAGTCTGCTGGGCTTGCCTGCAGAGACATCGGCGGAAGATGTAGCAAAGATTGCCTTTCATCAGCGTCGTCAGCATAACGGCAGTGAGTTTTTGCCTTTACATCAGCACCGTGTGGTGGCGATTTCTTGCGTACTTCGTGACGCTGATAGTTTTAAGGTTTGGTCTTTAGGCGCGCCAGGCGAACCTGAAGGTCACCTTATCCAACGTTTTTTTGATGGTATTGAAAAATACACGCCGAATGTGGTTTCATGGAATGGTGGCGGTTTCGATTTCCCTGTTTTGCACTATCGCGGCTTGATTCATGGCATTCAAGCACCACGCTACTGGGATATGGGCGATGACGACAAAGAATTTAAGTGGAATAACTACATCAGTCGTTACCATTCACGTCATACCGATTTAATGGATTTGCTTGCGATGTATCAAGGTCGCGCTAATGCCCCTTTGGATGATATGGCTCAGTTGTGTGGCTTTCCAGGCAAGCTCGGCATGGATGGCAGTAAAGTATGGGATGCCTATCAAAATGGCGAGATAGAAGCGATTCGTAATTACTGTGAGACCGATGTGGTGAATACCTACCTTGTCTATTTGCGCTTTCAATTGATGCGTGGTCAGCTAAACCAGGCAGCCTACGAGCGTGAAATTGCCTTGGTGCGTGATACCTTAAACGAGGATGCCGCGCCGCATTGGCTAGAGTTTATAGCCGCTTGGAAGTCTTGAGCATTTTTACCCCCCCCTTATTGAGTAGTAAAGTTTATCCGTCATGCGTTCTCGTAAAAAATTCAAATCTGAAAACCCTATTGGCACTGCCCTTATTGAATCTCTAGATCAAGAGGGGCGGGGTGTAGCCCATGTGGACGGTAAAGTGATATTTATTCGCGGCGCCTTGCCTAATGAAAAGGTGACCTATCAATCAACGCGTATCAAGTCTAGTTATGAGTTCGCTGAAGTTAAATCAGTTTTAAAAGCATCTAATTTACGCGTTACACCAAAGTGTCCTCACTTTGGGATGTGTGGTGGCTGTGCGCTCCAACATTTAGATTTTTCTGCGCAAGTGGCGGCTAAGCAACGTTTGCTTGAAAACGATTTGCGCCACATTGGCAAAGTCAAGCCTGAAAGTCTTTTGCCACCAATTTATGGACCGGCTTGGGGCTACCGACATAAAGCCCGTTTGCGCGTGAAGTACGTTGCTAAAAAAGACCGAGTGCTGGTCGGCTTTAATGAAAAATCGACGCCCTTTGTGGCCGACATGAATCGCTGTGAAGTGTTGCCACCGCGTATTTCAGCTTTGATTACACCGCTACAAGAAATGATTGTTCAAATGAGCATTCGTGATGCTATTCCGCAGATTGAGTTAGCAGTCGGTGAGCACGCAGTTGTGTTGGTGTTCCGTGTGATGGAAACACCCAATGCTAAAGATGAAGCCTTGTTTAAAGCTTTTGCCGACGAACACGATGTGCAAGTTTGGACGCAGACCAAAGGCCTGGATACCGTTCAGCCTTTCTATCCATTAGATGGCGCCAAGCTCAGCTATTCTTTGCCTGAGTTTGACTTAACTTATCCGTTTAACCCCACTGAGTTTACGCAGGTTAATCCGCATATTAATCAAGTGATGTTGCGCCGTGCGATGCAGTTACTCTCTCCGCAGGTGGGTGAGAAGATTGCAGATTTTTTCTGTGGCCTAGGTAACTTTACTTTGCCGATCGCGCGCTCCGGGGCAACTGTACTGGGCATGGAAGGCTTGGAAGTCTTAGTTAAGCGTGCGCGTGAAAGTGCTGCTTTAAATGGGCTCGCTGAGCAAGTGGAATTTACTGAGGCTGACTTATTCGATATGACGCCAGAATTATTACAAGGCTTGGGTCATTTTGATAAATGGCTGATCGATCCGCCACGCGATGGTGCAATGGCTTTAGTGAGTGCTTTGCCCAATGACGGCAGCTTTGGCCCTGAACGCATGGTCTATGTGTCTTGTAACCCAGCCACATTGGCGCGTGATGCCGGTATTTTGGTCAATGAAAAAGGCTATCGCATGGTCGCGGCGGGGGTGATTAATATGTTCCCACACACCTCGCATGTTGAATCCATCGCCTTGTTTGAGCGCTAAATCGCGCTATCCTTAAAAATCATGTTTAAAAAAGTCTGCTTTCTGTTTTGCTTGATTTTTAGCCTAAACGCTTGTCACAAGCAAGAAGCAGATCTGCGCCAAGATATACGCTTTGCCGTCGCTCAAGTGCCAATTAATCTAGATCCTCGTTATGCCACTGATGCCGCATCAGCGCGTGTTAATCGCTTGATTTATCGCTCGCTAGTGGGCTTTGATTCAAGCTCAAAACCTATGGCTGATTTGGCAACTTGGCAGGTGATGCGTCCAACCCAATATCGCTTTCACTTAGGCAAGACAGGGCGCACTTTTCATGATGGCACTTCATTAAGCGCTAAGGATGTAAAAGCGACTTATGAATCTTTGTTGGCGCTCAAAGACTCACTGCTTTCAGGTGAGTTTGCCAACATCAGTCGCATTCAAATGCTAGACGACAATACTTTAGACTTTTACTTAAAAGCAGCCGATAACGATTTTCCCGCGAAGCTCATCATCGGCATATTACCAGCGAGTCAAATTTCAAAAGGGCGAGATTTTAGTCAACATCCGTTAGGCAGCGGGGCGCTAGCGTTTCTAAGTTGGAAAAATACGCTCCAATTCAAGCGAGTGACTGATAATCAAACGATAACCATGCTAGAAGTGAGGGACCCCACCGTCCGCATCCTCAAGCTTATAAGGGGTGAGGTGGATATTCTGCAAGGTGATTTGCCCCCAGAGCTGGTGCATTATTTAAAAACACAGCCTAATATCAACGTAACTGAAAGCAATGGCGCCAATTTTTCTTACTTAGGCTTTAACCTCCAAGATAAAACGCTGGCTGACTTAAAGGTGCGACAGGCGATTGCACACGCAATTAACCGCCCAGAGATTATCCAGCAAGCATTAGTTGGCGGTACCCGCGAGGCAGGCGCTATCCTGCCGCCAGAACATTGGGCGGGGAATGAAAGCCTAGCGCCTTACGCATACAACCCAACGCTTTCTAAACAGCTTTTAAAAGAGGCGGGTGTGAAATTGCCACTGCATCTCGTTTACAAAACCTCAACCGATGCCCAGCGTGTGCGCCTCGCTACTATTATGCAGGCGCAAATGGCAGAGGCGGGCATTGCGCTTGAGATTAAAAGTTTAGATTGGGGCACGTTTTTTGAGGATGTAAAACAAGGCCATTTTCAATTGTTTGGGCTCACTTGGGTGGGTATCAATACCCCTGATATTTACGCAAAAGCATTCGGTTCAGATAATGCACCGCCTAAGGGTTTTAACCGTGGGCGTTTTAGTGATGCTGCTTTAGATGCCCTCTTAGCCAAACAAGATTGGCAAGCCGCCACGGCCCTATGTGCCGCTGTGGTACGAAGGTCAGTTTGCCGCCACGCGCACTGATATTAGCCAATATGCGCCAAAAGCAGACGGTAATTGGGATGATTTGGCGAACGTTGTTCGCACAGCTAGCTCAAACACGCATTAGATTTTATAAAATAGCCATTCCAGAGTAAAATACTCAACTTATGCAAATCAATACCATTCCCACCGTAAAACCGATCAATCAGTACCGACCGTATTGGGCGAAGCGTTTTGGCACGTCCAAAATGTTGCCGATGTCTCGTGAAGAAATGGATGATTTAGGGTGGGATAGCTGTGACATTATTTTGATCACGGGCGATGCGTACATCGATCACCCTAGCTTTGGTATGGCTTTGGTTGGCCGTTTGCTTGAATCTCAAGGTTTCCGTGTGGGGATTATTTCACAGCCTGATTGGTCAGATGCGGAGGCGTTTAAAGCCTTAGGTAAGCCTAATCTTTACTTTGGGATTACTGCGGGCAACATGGATAGCATGGTCAACCGCTATACCGCTGATCGCAAGATTCGTTCTGATGATGCCTACACGCCAGATGCGGCGGCAGGTAAGCGCCCAGACCGCGCTGTACTAGTTTACTCACAGCGCTGTCGTGAAGCTTTTTCTGATGTGCCTTTGGTGATTGGTAGTATCGAAGCCAGTTTGCGCCGTATCGCGCATTATGATTATTGGTCTGACAAAGTACGCCGCTCAGTACTGGTGGATTCTAAGGCCGACATTTTGCTATATGGCAATGCTGAGCGTGCCTTAATTGAGCTTAGCCATCGTTTAGCTAAAGGCGAAAATGTTGCGGATATTACCGATATTCGTGGCACTGCTTTTTTACGTAAAAAGATCCCAGAAGGTTGGCAAGAGGTCGCGTCAACTAATCTAGATCGTCCGGGTAAAGTTGAAGCGCCGATTGACCCATATGAAATGAAGATGGGCGCTGGTACGAGTTGTGAAACCGACGCCAAGAAAGATGAAGTTGCTTTGCCTGAAGGCACACAAGCCGTTCAGATTGTTCGCAAACCGAAAGCGGACCGCGCCTTTCAAGTGGTCCGTTTGCCAAGCTACGAAGATGTTGTCAAAGACCCTGTGCTCTATGCGCACGCTTCTCGTGTACTGCATTTAGAAGCGAATCCTGGTAATGCACGTGCATTGGTTCAAAAGCACGGGGATCGTGAAGTGTGGCTCAATGCGCCACCCATTCCACTCACCACCAAAGAGATGGATTACGTTTACGATTTACCTTATGCGCGCAGACCACACCCTGTCTATGGTGAAGCAAAAATTCCGGCTTGGGAGATGATTCGCTTCTCGGTCAATATTATGCGTGGCTGTTTTGGCGGGTGTACTTTCTGTTCGATTACTGAGCATGAAGGCCGCATTATTCAGAGCCGATCTGAAGAAAGTATTTTGAAAGAAGTGGAAGAAATCCGCGACAAAGTCGATGGCTTCACAGGCGTCATTTCAGACCTTGGCGGGCCTACTGCCAATATGTATCGCATGGCATGCAAATCGCCTGAGATTGAGAAATCTTGCCGTAAGCTTTCATGCGTTTATCCGGGTATTTGTGAAAACCTCAACACCGACCATTCGGCTTTGATCCAGCTTTATCGCAAAGCGCGTAATCTCAAGGGCATTAAAAAGATTCTTGTGGGCTCTGGTCTTCGTTATGACTTGGCGGTGACTTCGCCTGAGTATGTCAAAGAGCTGGTACAAAACCATGTGGGCGGCTACTTAAAAATTGCCCCTGAGCATTCTGAAGAGAACGTGCTCTCTAAAATGATGAAGCCAGGCATGGGCGCTTACGATAAGTTTAAAGAGATGTTTGAGCGCTTCTCAA